>NZ_BCBQ01000087.1:0-26614 GCF_001320885.1 Pseudomonas sp. NBRC 111140 | reverse complement strand
AGGCGTAGATGCTTTCGCCGTTTACGTCCTGGGCGCGGGTTACGGGTGCATGGTTCAACGGGGCGATCACCATCATCTCTTCCTCAAAGACCGGTATGCCCTCCAGCGTCGGGTGCAGCACCGGGCCGTCGACGAACGCGGCCACCAAGCGGCCAGACAACACGCCTTCGAGCATGGTCCCGGAAGGCCCGGTGGACAGGTCCAGGTCAACCTTGGGGTAGCGTTGGTTGTACGCCGCCAGCAAGGCCGGAATACGCACCGCTGCGGTACTTTCCAGCGAGCCCAGAGCAAAGGTGCCCTGTGGGTCTTCACCTGCTACGGTCAGCCGCGCCTCGTGTACGAGGTCCAGAATGCGGCGCGTGTATTCGAGGAAGTTCCAGCCTGCAGGCGACAGGCGCAGGCGGCTCTTCTCGCGAATGAACAGCTCCACGCCCAGGTCTTCTTCCAGCTGCTTGATGCGCGTGGTCAGGTTCGACGGCACCCGATGGATGTGCTGCGCGGCAGCGCTGATGCTGCCCTGCTCTGCCACGGCTTTGAAGATCTCCAGTTGCACCAGGTCCACAGCCTTTCTCCAAACGTGAATGTTTCGCTCATTATTATTCAGTTTTCATTAAAGCCATAGCCCACTAGTCTGGCGTCATTGATTAACAACAACGAGAGTGTCCCGCCATGAGCGCGATCAGCAGCCTGACCCACGCCATCTCCCTCGACCCGTACAGCGGCGAGCAGATCGGCGCCTACCCATTCGACACCGACGCCGCACTGGAAGCGGCGCTGCAACGTGCCAAGGTTGGCTACCGCCAGTGGCGCCAGGTGTCGCTGGGTCAGCGCAGCGAGTACTTGCTCGCCCTGGCCAGCACCCTCGAAACCAAGGCCGAAGCCTTCGCGCAAATGATCAGCCGCGAAATCGGCAAGCCGATTGCCCAGGCACGCGGTGAAGTCAGCAAATGCGTAGGCCTGTGCCGCTGGTACGCCGAACACGGCCCAGCCATGCTTGCCGCCGAGCCAACCCAGGTGGAAAAAGCCCGTATCGAATACCGCCCACTAGGCCCCATCCTGGCGGTGATGCCGTGGAACTTCCCGGTTTGGCAGGTACTGCGCGGCGCCGTGCCGGCGATTCTGGCGGGCAACACCTACGTGCTCAAGCACGCCCCGAACGTGATGGGCAGCGCTTACCTTATGGGTGAGCTGTTCAAGGACGCCGGCCTGCCGGAGGGCGTGTTCGAAGTGCTGAACGTGACCCCGGATGGCGTCACCCGCGCCATCAACGACCCGCGTATCGCCGCTGTGACCCTGACCGGCAGCGTTCGTGCCGGCATGGCGATTGGCGCCCAGACCGGCGCAGCACTGAAGAAGTGCGTGCTGGAGCTGGGGGGTTCCGACCCGTTCATCGTGCTGGCTGACGCCGACCTGGATGCTGCCGTCAAGGCTGCGGTGATCGGCCGCTACCAGAATACCGGCCAGGTCTGTGCTGCCGCCAAGCGCCTGATCGTGGAAGCAAGCATTGTCGAGCAATTCACGCAAAAGTTCGTAGAAGCCACGCGCCAGCTGAAAGTCGGCAATCCGCTTGAAGACGACACCTACATCGGCCCGATGGCCCGCTATGACTTGCGCGACGAGCTGGATGGCCAGGTCCAGGCGACGCTGGCCGAAGGCGCCACCCTGCTGCTGGGCGGCAACAAGGTCGAAGGCGTGGCCAACTTCTACGCCCCCACGGTGTTCGCCAACGTTACCCCGGACATGACCGCATTCAAGCAGGAGCTGTTCGGCCCGGTGGCGGCGATCATCACCGCACGCGATGCCGACCATGCGGTGGAACTGGCCAACGACAGCGAGTTTGGCCTGGCATCGACCATCTACACCGCCGACTATGGGTTGGCCGAGCGCATGACCGCCGCGCTGGATACCGGTGGCGTGTTCATCAACGGCTACTGCGCCTCCGACCCTCGTGTGGCGTTTGGTGGCGTGAAGAAGAGCGGTTTCGGCCGTGAACTGTCGCACTTTGGTGTGCGTGAGTTCACCAATGCCCAGACCGTGTGGCTGGACCGTAACTGATTCAAAGGCATTGGGGCTGCTTCGCGGCCCCAACTGCTTCAATCCCGAACCTGGTCCTTGACCCAGTCCAGCATCCCTCCCGGCACGATCAATTCATGCCGCGCCCGTGAACAGGCGGTATACAAACCCGCCAGCATCCGCGCCCGCTCATTGCGGTTCCCGGCCACCTGGGGCGCGACCATCAGCTCTGGCGACACCATCACCCGGGCAAACTCCATGTTCTTCACATCCCGCACCCGGCCCAGGAACAATTTCGGCGCCTTGTCCCAGCGGTAACGGCTCTTGGCCTTGGCGAAGTGCTCCGGTGTATAGCCCTTGCGCAGCATGCTGGCCACCGCGAGAAACGCTTTGTCGTCACCCTTGTCCTGCTCCAACGCCTGCCAGCTGGGATAACGGAACAGCATTGGATGGCGCGCCCGAGTGCCGTAGCGGTACAGCTCGATACAGTCCTCGACGAACAGTTCGAAGTCCTTACGTGCGCTTTTCAGCAAGATGAACGGCACGCCCTGATGCGTCAGGCGCTGGAACCAGCCAAACAGGCCCCATTCGTCGTCGACGATCAGCGCCGTGGGCTGCTGCGGCACTGTCACCGTATCGAAGAAACTGACCCGGGTGTAATGCTCGGCGCTGCCACTGAAGGCCGCCTGAATCGCGGCAGGGTGCGCCTGGATCAGCGGGTTGAGCACGTTGTCCATTGCCGGCCCGGCGCGCAGCGAATGGTCGATGCAGCGCTGGCGGATGAAGCTGCCATGATGCGGGCTGAGGCCGTTGAGGTTCTGCAGTTCGTCACCCAGGGCAATGATCGACTGCGGGCTGCGATCGAGCACGGCAAGCATCGGTGCAGACAGCTCATGGGCCTCATCGACGATGACGTGGGTGTAGCGGCTGTCAATCACATGATCCGTCAGCGACAACAGTTTCACCCGGTGATAGTCACGCACCGGCAGCTGGATGTCCCGCGCCGACGGACGAATCAGCTCCTGCCAGTACAAACGGGCCTTTTCCAGCAGCACCTCTTGATCCAGCGGCGAGGTGCCCGGCCCGGCCCAGGGCAAATGGTGCAACTGCAACTGGGTATCGGCACTGTGGCAGAACGTGCGCACGGCGCGGATGCACAAGGCGACCACATCACGCGCAGCGAGCGGCCCTATGTCGGGGATGGCCAGCCAGCGCACCACCTGCGCGTCCTGCGGGCGCCATGACAGTTTGGTGCGATAAGGGTCACGCAGGCGCCAGCCGTTGCTGGTGAGGTCGCGGTTGAGCAGCTCGTCGGCCAGCTGGCCGAAGGTCAGCGCGGTGTACGCCGAAGCGTCCTTGACCCGCGCCTGCAGGGCGCGCAACTGGCCTTCGGTCAGTGCCAGCAGCAACGTGCGCTGTGGCTCCAGCAGGCGGGCGAACTGGTGAATCAGAAAGGTCTTGCCGGTGCCGGCGAAGCCTTGCACGGCCACCGATTCGTCGACGCCACTTAGGAACTCACGCAGCAGACGGTTCTGCTGGTCGCTGAGCATCAGGTCGCTGGCCAACGACGGCAGGTGCACCGGATGCAGCGGGGTGGCACGCTGGCGGTAGCTGTCGGCGAACTGGAAGTTCCACTGGCCCTCGCCATCGAGCAGCTCGACTGCCTGATACGCCACTTCGGCCGACAGCAGCGCAATGCCATTTTCGCCGAGCATGCCCAGGCCCATGGCGAACGCCTCATGATCGAAATGCTGCGCCACCTGACCTTGGAATCGCCCAGGCGCGACGCCTTCGACTTCGTTGGCGATGCGCACGATTTCGGCAAAACGGCGCTCCTGCGCGTCGGCCGAGGCGGTGGCGGGCTGGCGTGGCAGATTTTGGATAAACAGTACCGCAGCGGCATCAAGCATGCTGGCAGTAGTGAAGAAGTCGCTGTCAGGCGCGTTGGCGAGGCGGTCGGCCTGGTCGCTGGGCAAAGGCAGGTAGAACATCGGCACCTCGGGTGGAAACAGGGCGGCACGATAGCAACTTTCAGTGAGGAATGCTGGTTTTAACCCCTGCCCCGCTTCAACGTCTCGCTCGGAAACTCCTTGAACAGTTGCCTGTAACTCTCTGAAAACCTTCCCAAATGCCAAAACGACCAACGCATTGCTACCTCGGCCACCGTCACCCCACCCCCGCGCAAGAGATCACGCCGCGCACCATTGAGCCGGCGTAACCGTAACCAGTGCGCAGGCGGCATGCCGGTGAACGCTTTGAAGGCCTGCTGCAACTGGCGCAATGAAACCCCGGCCACCTCAGCCAACTCCACCAGGTTCAGCGTCTCCTCCGGGCAGTCGGCCGCCCATTCGCTGACCCGCCGCATGATCGCCCGCTCCTCGTCGCGCCGCCCCAAAGCCACGCCCTGCAAGCGCTGGCAGGCGTTGTCGAGTATGAACAAGCAGTCTTCGAGCAGTTGTTCTGCCAGGGCCTGCCCCTGCAGCGGGCAATCGGCCTCGCCCAACCGGGTCAGCGTTGCGCTCAGCCAACTGCCGAACAGTGCATTCTGGCCGCTGCCCAGCGGCACCATGAACAACCCTTCCAGGCGCTGCGGGTCCAGCCCATGGCGGGCCAGGAAGGCCTGGTCGAACACGACCGCCACCTCCTGGTAGTTCTCCGGTGTGATCCAGATATTGCGGCTTTGTTCGTTCAGCAGGTACAGGCTGTTCTCGCTGCGGTCGAAGCAGAACGCCAGCGAACCCGTTGGCGCACGGAAAAACTGCTCCACCCGGGTGTTGAGCCGCTCTTCGTACACCTCCACGCCATCGAGCCCCAGGCAACGCAGCTCACCGCTGAAATGCCCCGGTGACATCTGCCGGTACTGCTGCTGCCACCCAGGGGTGGCGCGCACTTGTTCGGTGACGTCGGTGGTGTGGAAAGCCTGGACCTGCAACGCATTGGCGATTGTCACGCATCTTCCTGTATGCACTCTTTTGGTGCATTCGATACTGGAGAAAGTGGATAGATTGCCCCGGGGGGCTGCGACCAAGATAGTCTCCAGCGCGTCACCTGGGAAGCGCAGCGCCTTCGAAACCGTGTAACGACTTTCGTCAGCTAAGTGGCTCCCACACTAAAACCCAACCAAGAGGTCTGTATGAACGCCCCCTTCGATCAGCTGTCCACCTGGCTGAAAGAACACCGGATCACCGAAGTCGAATGCGTGATCAGCGACCTGACCGGCATTGCCCGCGGCAAGATCGCGCCCACCGCCAAGTTCCTCCACGAGCGCGGCATGCGCCTGCCTGAAAGCGTGCTGTTGCAGACGGTCACCGGCGACTACGTTGACGATGACATCTACTACAACCTGCTCGACGCTGCCGACATCGACATGGTCTGCCGCCCCGACCCGACCGCCGTGTACCAGATCCCGTGGGCCATCGAGCCGACCGCGATCGTGATCCACGACACCTTCGACAAACAAGGCAACCCGATCGAGCTGTCGCCGCGCAACGTATTGAAGAAGGTCCTCAAGCTCTACGCCGACAAGGGCTGGCAGCCGATTGTCGCACCAGAGATGGAGTTCTACCTGACCAAGCGCTGCGAAGACCCGGATTTGCCACTGCAGGTGCCACTGGGGCGTTCCGGTCGTGCCGAAAGCGGCCGCCAGTCGTTCTCGATCGATGCCGCCAACGAATTCGACCCGTTGTTCGAAGACGTCTACGACTGGTGCGAGATCCAGGGCCTGGACCTGGACACGCTGATCCACGAAGACGGCCCGGCGCAAATGGAGATCAACTTCCGCCACGGCGACGCGCTGGACCTGGCGGACCAGATCACCGTGTTCAAGCGCACCATGCGCGAGGCGGCACTCAAGCACAACGTGGCCGCCACGTTCATGGCCAAGCCGATCACCGACGAACCGGGCAGTGCCATGCACCTGCACCAGAGCGTGGTCGACATCGCCACCGGCAAACCGGTCTTCGCCAACGAAGACGGCAGCATGAGCCAGCTGTTCCTGCACCACATCGGTGGCCTGCAGAAGTACATCCCCAAACTGCTGCCGATGTTCGCGCCCAACGTCAACTCGTTCCGCCGTTTCCTGCCGGACACTTCGGCGCCGGTCAACGTCGAGTGGGGTGAAGAAAACCGCACCGCCGGCTTGCGCGTGCCCACGTCCAGCCCCGAGGCGATGCGCGTGGAAAACCGCCTGCCAGGCGCCGATGCCAACCCGTACCTGGCCATCGCCGCTAGCCTGCTGTGCGGCTACCTGGGCATGGTGGAGCGGATCGACCCGAGCGCGCCGGTACAGGGCCGCGCCTATGAACGGCGCAACCTGCGCCTGCCGATCACCATCGAGGACGCGCTGCAGCACATGGAAGACTGCGAGACCGTACAGCAGTACCTGGGCAAGCAGTTCGTCCAGGGCTACGTGGCGGTCAAACGGGCCGAGCACGAAAACTACAAGCGTGTGATCAGCTCGTGGGAGCGTGAATTCCTGATGCTGAGCGTCTGATCCACCATGGGGGCTTTGCAGCCCCCTGCACCTAACTCGAAGAACAAGACCAACGAGGTGTCCCCATGCGTCATCTGCAAGCCCTGATCCCCGCCGCATTCACCCTGCTGTTCGCCACCACCACCCACGCCACCCCTTCGGTCAGCGTGTACAACTGGACCGACTACATCGGTGACACCACCCTGGCCGACTTCCAGGCCAGCAGCGGAATCAAGGTGGTCTATGACGTGTTCGACTCCAACGAAACCCTGGAAGGCAAACTGCTGGCCGGGCGCACCGGCTACGACGTGGTGGTGCCGTCCAACCACTTCCTCGCCCGCCAGGCCCAGGCCGGTGCCTTCCTGCCGCTGGACCGCAGCAAGCTGCCGAACTGGCAGCACCTGGACCCCAAGCTGCTCAAGCAGCTTGAACAGAATGACCCCGGCAACCAGTACGCCGTACCCTATCTGTGGGGCACCAATGGCATTGGCTACAACGTCGACAAGGTCAAGGCAGCCCTGGGTGTGGACCATATCGATTCGTGGGCGGTGCTGTTCGAGCCGGAAAACCTGAAAAAGCTCAAGCAGTGTGGCGTGGCATTCATGGACTCGCCCGACGAACTGTTCCCGGCCATCCTCAACTACCTGGGCATGGACCCACGCAGCGAAAAACTGGGCGACTATGCAAAGGCCGAGGCCCGTCTACTCGAACTGCGCCCCTATATCACCTACTTCCATTCCTCCAAGTACGTCTCCGACCTGGCCAACGGTGATGTCTGCGTGGCGTTCGGCTACTCCGGCGACGTGTTCCAGGCCGCCAACCGCGCTGTGGAGGCGAAAAACGGCGTGAAGGTGGCCTACAGCATTCCCAAGGAAGGCAGCAACCTGTGGTTCGACCTGCTGGCCATCCCCAAGGACGCCAACAACCCCGAGCAAGCCCTGGCGTTCATCAACTACCTGCTCGACCCCAAGGTGATTGCCAAGGTCAGCGCCACGGTCGGTTATGCCAACGCCAACCCGGACGCCAACGCCTACATGGATGCATCGCTGGTGAACAACCCCGAAATCTACCCACCCCAGGAGGTGCTGGACAAACTGTACATCTCCAGCACCCCGAGCCCGAAGATCATGCGCGTCATGACCCGTTCCTGGAGCAAGATCAAGTCCAACCGCTGAGTCGAGAACGCCCATGCCTTTGAACAACCAACACACCGCTTCGTACTACGCCGCCACGGCGCGCGACGCGGCACCCTACCCTAGCCTGGACGGCGAATTGACAGCCGACGTGTGCGTGGTGGGCGGCGGGCTGACCGGGGTCAATACGGCCCTGGAGCTGGCCGAGCGCGGCCTCTCGGTGGTGCTGCTGGAAGGCCGGCGCATCGGCTGGGGCGCCAGTGGTCGCAATGGCGGCCAGCTGATTCGCGGTATTGGCCATGATGTCAGCGGCTTTGCCCGGCATGTCGGCCAGGACGGTGTGCGCTACCTCAAGCAGGCCGGCATCGATTCGGTGGAGCTGGTGGCCGACCGTATCGCCCGCTATGGCATTGACTGCGACCTGCGCTGGGGCTTTTGCGAGCTGGCCAACACAGCGGCGCAGTTCGCCGCCTTCAAGGATGAGCAGGACGACCTGGCCGCCCTGGGCTATCGCCATGAAACCCGCCTGGTCGGTGCTGCGCAACTGAACGAGGTCGTTGCCAGCGACCAGTACGCTGGCGGCTTGGTGGACATGGGCTCGGGCCACCTGCACCCACTTGATCTGGTCCAGGGCGAAGCCCGCGCAGCCCACAGCCTGGGGGTGCGCATCTTCGAACAAAGCCCGGTACTGCGCATCGAGCACGGCCCCAGCGTGACCCTGCACACCGCCCGTGGCAAGGTGCGCGCCAGCAGCCTGGTACTGGGCTGCAACGCCCACCTCGACGAGCTGGAGCCGCGCCTGAGCGGCAAGGTGCTGCCGGCCGGCAGCTATGTAGTGGCCACCGAGCCCTTGCCCGAAGCTTTGGCCAGCAGCCTGATCCCGCAGAACATGGCGCTGTGCGACCAGAAGGTCGGCCTGGACTACTACCGCCTCACCGCCGACCGGCGCCTGCTGTTTGGCGGGGCCTGCCACTATTCCGGGCGTGACCCCAAGGACATTGCCGCGTACATGCGGCCCAAGGTGTTGAAGGTATTCCCGCAACTGGCCAACGTGCGCATCGACTACCAATGGGGTGGCATGATCGGCATCACCGCCAACCGTTTCCCCCAGGTCGGGCGCCTGAACCAGCACCCCAACGTCTATTACGCCCAGGGCTATTCCGGGCACGGGCTGAACGTGACGCACTGGACAGCGAAGCTGCTGGCAGAAAGCATCGCCCTTGGTCACAGCCACGGCCTGGATGTGTTCAGCGCCGTGCCGCACCTCACCTTCCCTGGCGGCAAGGCATTGCGCTCGCCGTTGCTGGCACTGGGCATGCTGTGGTACCGGTTGCGCGAAGCGCTGGGGTGAGTTCGGGGTGGATTTTGCGGCGCCCGGGAGATCGAGCGCCGCGCGGGCGGCGCTCGGTCTTCCAGGCACCAGATGATCCAAGGCGAGCACTTGGGATTAAACCCACTGGCCAACTGTCACGCACCTGCTAGCGTTGTTGAGGCCGACCTCTCAAGGATGCCTCTTCATCATGAAATCACTGCCTCGCATTACCCTGTTGTGCGCCGCCCTGCTTGCGGTGGCCGCTTGCTCCAGCAATCGCGTGGACCCCAAGGATTACTCCGGCTTCCTCAAGGATTACAGCCGGCTGCAGGAGGCCAAGAGCCCGTCGGGTGACCCGGTAATGCGCTGGATCGACCCCAAGGTCAACGTCAACCAGTACAGCCAGGTGTTCATCGAGCCCAGCCAGTTCTACCCCAAGCCGCAGCCGACAGCGGTGATCTCGCAGCAGACCTTGCAGGAGATCACCCGCTACTTCAATGAAGCTCTGCGCCGTGAAATGGGTAGCGTAGTGCCCTTGGCCAAGGGGCCAGGCCCCGGGGTGATCGTGGTGCGCCCTGCAATCACCGCGGTGTCTACCAGCAACGAGGGACTCAAGCCGTACGAGGTGATCCCTATCGCGCTGATTTCGGCGGGGGTGAACACCGCCATGGGTGGCCGTGATCAGGAGGTGGATGTCGGCGTGGAAGCAGCATTCCTCGATGGTGCCAGCCAGAAGGTACTGGCCCAGGTGGTACGCAAAGGTACCGGCCAGGAGCTGGAAAACGATACCCAGAAGCTGACCTTGAATGATGTCAAGCCAGTGCTCGATGGCTGGGCCAAGGACATGCGTGCGAGCTTCCTGGCGGCGAAGCAGAAAGCTCGCTGATGCGGTTTTGACCCGGTTGTTCAATGCGGTCGCTTGCAGGAGCACGCCTGCAAGCGACTGCGTTAAAACTCAGCACTCAACAAACGCAACAGCCAAACCGCCGCGCGAGGTTTCCTTGTAATTGGCATGCATATCCGCACCGGTATCACGCATGGTGCGGATGACCCTGTCGAGCGAGATGAAGTGCTCGCCATCTCCCCGCAGCGCCATCTGTACAGCGTTGATCGCTTTGACTGCAGCAATCGCATTGCGCTCGATGCACGGCACCTGCACCAGGCCGCCCACCGGGTCGCAGGTCAGCCCAAGGTTGTGCTCCAGGGCAATCTCGGCCGCATTTTCCAGTTGCGGCGGCGTAGCCCCCAGCACCTGCGCCAGGCCGGCAGCGGCCATCGAGCAGGCTGAGCCGACCTCCCCCTGGCAACCCACTTCGGCACCGGAGATCGATGCATTCTTCTTGCACAAGATGCCGACTGCCGCTGCGCCAAGCAGGAAGTCCACGACATCAGCGTCGCAGGCGTTGGGATTGAACTTCATGTAGTAGTGCAATACCGCCGGGATAATACCGGCGGCACCGTTGGTGGGCGCGGTAACCATACGCCCACCGGCGGCATTCTCTTCATTGACCGCCAGGGCGAACAGGTTGACCCATTCCATGGCGCCAAGGGTCGAGCCAATCACGTTGGGCTTGCCCAGTTCCTGCAGGCTGCGGTGCAGCCGCGCGGCGCGACGCTTGACGTGCAAGCCGCCTGGCAGGATGCCCTCATTGCGCAGACCGTTCGCCACGCACTCACGCATGGCCGCCCAGATGCGCAGTAACCCTTCCCGTACCTCGGCCTCCGGGCGCCAGGCGCATTCGTTGGCCATCATCAGTTGCGCCACGCTCAGGTCATGGCCCTTGCACAAAGCCAGCAATTGGGCGCCACTGTCGAACTCATAGGGCAGTCGCACTGCATTCGTTTCGCCTGCCGGCGCATCGATCTCGGCCTGCTCGACGATGAAACCGCCGCCCACCGAATAATACGTCTGGCACAACAGGCTACCCTGCCCGTCCATGGCCTCCAGGCTCATGGCATTGGGGTGATAAGGCAGGCTCTCGTCGAGCAGCAGCATGTCACGGCCATATTCGAAGGCCAGCGGATGGCTGCCATCGAGCATCAGGCAGTGCTCCTGCAGGGCCTGGCCTATACGCGATTCGATAGTGGCTGGGTCGATGCGGTCTGGCCACTGGCCCATCAGGCCAAGCAGGCACGCACGGTCGGTGGCATGGCCAACCCCGGTCGCCGACAGCGAGCCATACAGCCGCACCTCCACGCGCGTTACCCGCGCCAGCAGCCCCTGCTCGCGCAGGGCCTGGGCAAAGGTAGCGGCAGCCCGCATCGGGCCGACGGTGTGAGAACTGGACGGCCCGATGCCGATTTTGAAAAGGTCGAAAACACTGATAGCCATGCTAATGCCTGACCGTACCCTGATATGCATCCACAGTACGGTTGTCTGAAGAAATTGAGCGATATTGCGATTTTGCGCGATACTGACGCGCTGACTCACGGATGACCAACGAAACTTTCTAAGCAAGGCTTTAGTGGTACTAAACGATGCGACGACAACTCAATGGTCAGATGTTCGTCTGGCTGCATGTATTCGCCTGCGCAGCCCGGCACCTGTCCTTCACCCGCTGCGCCGAAGAACTGCACATCACCCCGGGCGCGGTCAGCCAGCAGATGCGTCAGCTGGAAGAACGCCTGGGCTATCGGCTGTTTCTGCGTCGAGCGCGGGGCGTGGAACTGAGCGCCGAGGGGCAACGCCTCGCCCAGACTGTGGCCGAGGCCTATGGCAGCATCGAGGCCGAGCTGCTGCGGCTGGACGCAGGAGAAATTCGCGGCACGTTGCGCGTCCGTTCAATCCCCTCGTTCCTGGCCAAATGGCTCACACCTCGCTTACCGCGTTTTCAACAGCGTTACCCGGATATCGAACTGCGTCTGGTAGCCGAAGACAGCGCCCAGGCGCTGACCCCGGGTGACTTCGACCTGGCCATCGACCTGAACGATGGCAGTTACCCCGGCATGCTCTCGACGCCACTGCTGGACGAGCAGATCTTCCCGGTGTGCTCACCCATGCTGTTGCGCGGGCGCCCGCCGTTACACGGGCCCGCCGATCTGGCGCACTACCCGCTGCTGCACGACATCACTGCCTGGCGCGGTAGTTCGGAATATGCCGAGTGGGAGTTCTATCTGGAAGGCATTGGCGCCGTCGGGCTGGATGTGCGGCGTGGGCATACCTTCAACCGCAACCACCTGACCATCGAGGCCGCGATTGCCGGCATCGGCGTAGCGATCGCCCGGCGCACGCTACTCAACGACGAACTGGAGCGCGGCGCTTTGATCGTGCCGTTTGGTGTGCCGATCGCCAACCACAAGCGTTATGTGGTGCATTACCCGCCAGGTGGCTTGAACCAGCCAGGCGCGCGGGCAGTGCATGACTGGCTGGTGGAGGAAGCGCGTGTGTTCAGGGAGCTGCATCCGCTGAACAAGGAATAGCCCAACAGGTTCAATAGGCCTGTTTACCTGTGAACGCATTGAGCGTGCGCACCAGGATCACGAAGTCCAGCCACAACGACCAGTTGTTGATGTACTCGATGTCCGAGTCCACCCGCTGGATCATTTGCTCGATGTCTTTGGTCTCCCCTCTGAACCCGCGCACCTGCGCCAGGCCTGTCATGCCGGGCTTGATGTTGTGGCGGGCAAAGTAGTCGACGATATCCTGCGAATACAAGGTGTCGTGCTGCAAGGCATGTGGCCTGGGCCCGACCAGCGACATTTCCCCGGTCAGCACATTGAACAACTGCGGCAGTTCATCCAGGCTGGTACGGCGGATGAACGCGCCAATACGCGTGAGCCGTGGGTCGTTTTTCTGCGCCTGTTTGACCTCGCCATTCTCTGGCTGGTGAACGTGCATGCTGCGAAATTTCCAGATACGGAATGATTCCCCTGTCCAACCGGTGCGCTCCTGGCGGAAGAACACCGGGCCGCGGCTGTCGAGCTTGATAGCCAACGCAACCGCCAACAGCACCGGTGATGCGAACAGCAGAATCAAGGCTGCCAGCACCCGGTCCTCGAGGTTTTTCAAGAACAGACTCATGCCCGTCAGCGGCGTTTCCGACAAGGTCAGCACCGGAATGCCGGCAATTTCCCGCACGCTGTGGTTGATCAGGCGCAACGAGAAGATATCCGGTACCCAGTTGACCGCAATGCACTTGTCGAGCAACTTGAAATACACGTCATTGATGACTTCGGAGCCGCCCAATGGCGTTACCAGGTACACGGTGCGGATTGCATGTTGGGCCACCAGTTCGTCGAGGTCGGCAATGTGCCCCAACACTGGCAGGCGCTGTTTGCCCTCGGCATTCTCGCGCCCCTGCTCATCGGCCTTGTCGATCAGTACACAACCTAGCACCCGCTCGCCAAACCAGGGGTTGTTGCTGATCTTCTGGTACAGGAAATTGGCCAGGTCGCCGGCGCCAATGATCAGCGCATTGTCCAGGCGCGCATGCGCGCTAAAGCGTTTTTGCAGTTCGCGTACGGCAAAATGCAAAAACAACTGGGCGATATAGCCAATGACGAATAGCTGCCCCACCAATAGCCGCGAATAGGTTTCGCTCTGTTTGGTCAGGAAGGCCATGACCACCAGGAAGCAAAAGGTTGCCGACCAGGCTTTGAACAGGCGGAAGGCCTTGATCGAAAGCCCCACGTTGGTGCGATAAATGGCGTAATGATCATAAATCACGGCCAGTGCGCCAATCAGCAACAGCAGCATGATCACGTAATCGGAGGTGATGTAGCCGAACTGGTCGTAGATCAGGTACCAGGCGATACCGGTCACGGCAATGCCATCGAGGCCGGCCTGAATGGCGTTACTGACACTGCTTCTTCTCTGGAGTAAGGAACGACTGCTTCTGGGTTCGAAAACCATTTCAGACCTCATCAATTTGAGCGTAGCAAGTGCCTTCCATCAAACAGCAAGTCTTGAAACCAGCTTATGCAAAGCCAGTGAAGCAGGTTCGCGGGGCCCCCAAGCCATTGATCTCACTGTAGCAGCCACCCGCCGCTGGCGTGCCCGGAATCGCCGCTGCTACGCATTTTGGCCGATTCATACGGTGCGCCTGGCCGAAACCGCCGCCCGCCGGTACAACAACGTGCGCAACAGGAACAGCGGGTTACCCACCACATAACGCAGGAACAGGCGCTTGGGTTCGCGCAACAACCGGTACAGCCACTCGCCACCCAGACGCCGCAACCACTCGGGGGCCCGGCTGACCTTGCCGCCGAGAAAGTCCAGAATCGCCCCGCCGCAGACGATCAGGCAGGGCACGCCAATGGCTGCCAATTCTGCCGCTACCGCTTCCTGCTTGGGCATGCCCATGCCCAGTACGATCAGTTCGGGCTGCTGCTCGCGGGCCAGCTGCAGATAGGTTTCAACGTTGGCAAAACCATCGTGAACTGACACCGGCACAATGCCAAACTCGGCTTCACAGCGTTGTACCGCCTGGCCCAGATAAGGTTGCCGTGTGCCCCAGAAAGCGACTTTGCGCCCACGGTATGCAGCCATGAGGCGGGGAATGAAGTCGGTGCCATTCATGTTCAGCCCAGGCTCCAGCCCCAACCGGCGATACAGGATCGCCATGCCAGAACCATCACGCAGCAGCACATCCGCGGCAGTTAGTGCCCCGCAGTAGGCGCCATCGCGCACCACCAGATTCATCGCATGGGCATTGACGAAGCCCAGCACGGTGGCCGACTCCGGCGTGGCCAGGCGCTCGAGCAGGTGCTGCGCGGCAGCGTCGTCGACGACCACTTCCAGCTTTTCGATAACACGCTTCCAGCGATGTGGCCACTGTGCCATCAGTCGTCATCCCGTTTTGAACGCACCCATTCAACCTGGCGCTTGATCAGGAAACTCAAGTACAAGGGGACCTTTCTGGCCGCGTAGAACGGCGCGTACAACAGTACCGAGAACGGTATCAGCTCACGACAGAAACGCGCCCAGGCCAACACCACGGCCAAGCCCAGCATGGCCAAGGCGGCAAGTGCCAGCCACGCCGGTGCCGCCAGGCCAAACAGCAGGTACGCCAGCCAGGCCAGCAGGTTAAGCCCGAGCAAGGCCAACACCAGCAACGCCAGGGGGGGCACCAGCAAGTCCAGGGTCATGGCCGCCAGGCTGCCGTTGCGCTGAGTAATGGCAGCCAGCGCCCGTTTGGGCGCGTCGGCCAGCATCAAACCCAGATGGCCGTGCTCCCAGCGCGTGCGCTGGCTGTTGAGGCCTTGCTGGCTGAGCGGAAACTGGCTGGTAACCAATGCCTCGGGGCAGAACACAGGGGGCTTGCCCTGCTGGCAAAGGTCCAGGCCAAGCTTCACATCCTCGACCAGGTGACCATTGGCCAGGTTGATCAGGCTCAGGTCATGCCAACCAAACGCCATGCCTGCACCCATCAGCTGGCATGGCAGGCCCAGGCGCGACCAGCCGCGTGGCCGCACCAGGTTCTTGACGCGCCAGGCGAACTCGGCCACCTGCACCTTCAACCCAGCACCTGCCGGGGCACGCATCAGGTACAGCGACTGTACTGGGCGGGCAACTTCGCGGCAGCGGCGCGCCAGGCAGTCGATTGCCCCTTCGCCCACCTGGCAGTCGGCATCCACCACGATGACGACTTCGGGTGGCCGCTGAGCGAGGTGACGCACGCCAAAGTCCAAGGCGTAGCCTTTGCCGCGCAAACGCGTATCGTAGCGCTCGACCACTTGCGCACCAGCCTCTCGCGCGAGCTGGGCAGTGTCGTCCGAGCAGTTGTCCGCCACCACCAGCAAGCGGTCACCGTCCAGCAGTTGCGGGACAATACTGGCCAACGTCGCGCGAATGATCGAAGCCTCATCGTGGGCAGGCACCAACACCGCTACCGACGGGCGCCCGCCAGTGCCCTGGGGCTTCGACCGCGCCGGCAGGCAGGCCAGCAACACCTGCAGCAACAGCACCAACACCGGCACCAGGACGATGATCGCCAGCAGGCCCAGTAACCAACCCAATACACTTATCATGCGTATGCCTTGAAATAGCCGGCCAGCCTGGCCGCCTCGGTGTCGATGTCATGCCGCTGCAAGACTCGCTGGTAGGCCGCTTCGCCCATGTGCTGCAGCACTTCGGCCGGTTGCGCCAGGCAGTCGGCCATGGCTGCCGCCAGCTCGTCCACGGCACCGGCAGGGAATAACCAGCCGTTCTCGCCAGGGCGTACCAGCTCAGGGATACCCGCCACATAGGTAGTCAGCACGGGTCGGCGCAAGGCCATGGCTTCCATGATGACCACGGGCAAGCCCTCGGCGAAGCTGGGTAGCACCAGCGCACGGGCGGCAAGGATTTCTTCGCGCACCTGCGCGCTGCTGATCCAGCCGGTGATGCGCACCTGCGCCTGCAGGCCGTGTCGGGCAATCAACGCCCCGATCTCCTCGCGCATTTCCCCGTCACCTGCCAGCACCAGCTCGAAGTCGATTGATTGGGCCGCGAGGCGGTGCGCCGCCTCAAGCAGCAACAACTGGCCTTTCTGTTCGCAAAGGCGCCCGACACACACCAGGCGTGGTGCGCAAGGCACGTTAACCGGCGCCACATCATGGAAACCACGTTCCAGGCCGCAATGCACCACCTTCACCTTGCCCCAATGCTCGTGGGCCACCCACCGGTACAGTTGGCTGCGCCCGTACGAGCTTACCGCCGCGACAAAGGCGGCACGCCGCACCTTCTCACCCATGTGCAGGAACTGTGGTTTATCGAACTCTTCCGGCCCATGCACGGTGAAGCTGTAAGCCGGCCCACCCAGGACGTTGGCCAGCATCACCACTTCAGTAGAGTTGGTACCGAAATGTGCATGCACGTGTGTCGCCTCCCCTGCCTGCAACCACTGCAGCACCTGGCAGGCCTCGGCCAGGTAGACCAGATGGTAGGGCCAGGCACGATCGGCCCGTAAACCAAGGCGCATGGCCAGCCACAGCGCCTGGAAAAACCGCCGCGGCTGCGCACGCAGCACTTGCCACGTAGGCCCCAGCAGCCCCTTCAGCCCGCCTTGCAGTACGTAGCAGGTCTTGTCCCGTTCGGTTGCATCCTCGGCATCCTGCACCTGGGCGTCCCACCCGCGCAGCGCTATACGCTGCACATCCATCCCCTGGCGCTCCAGCGCCAGAATTTCGCGACGTATGAAACTGTGGCTGACCTTCGGGTACTGATTGATGAAGTAAGCAATGCGCATACGAATCCAGATCCAAACCCGCTTGATGACGTACCTTCCCTGGCAACCTTCACTTCAGGCTGTCGACCACGGGAGGTCTGTCCACTGCCGATGCACTCACAGCAAATGCATCCCCCTGTTTTCCTTGTAGTCCAAGGTTGTGATTGCTGCTTGGCAATGCTGCCTGCAAGCGGGTAAAAACATCGTCGAGTAACGCCTCGCGGCGGCGGTACATCGCCCGTTTCTTCGCCGGGATGTCGGCTTGCGCCCGTTGCGCCGGGGCCAGCGGCAGGGTGAAAAAGTCCTCACGGTCAGACGCGGTGGCGCCGTGCTCCTGCCAGATCACGTCATAGTTGGCTGCAAGGTCCTGGCCCTTGTCGTTGCCAAAATACGGGTGTCGATGGTGTCGACAGGTATCGTTTACGGCATACAGCCGCGTCACACCCAAGCTCCTGGCCAGGCATTTCAATGCTTCGAGCAGCAGGCTGCGTGGGCGCAGCCCTTCGAAGTCCTTGGTCAGGTCGCGGTAGATGGCCAGCGAAGTTTCACTGTCGATGCCTTTATGGATGCCCTGCACCGCACCGATAAACAGGCTTGGTCCACCCTGGCCATGGCCCAGGGTAAAGGCCAGGGATGCCACGCGCAGGTCGCCTTGGAACAGGTTCAACACCAGCTCGCCTTCGCGCTTGAACCAGATCGGCCGGTCCAGCACCAGGCTGCAGCCCGGCGAATGGCTGGACAGGTCACACAGCCGCAGGCTTTCGTCGCGCCCCAGCAGTAACAACGCCGGAAACTGCCCAGCCACCAGTTCGAAGTGCGTAGCCACCACATCCAAACGCTGTGGGGCCTCCCAACATTGGCTGATGTAAGGCCATTGCACGACACCAATGCAATCCACACCCAGCCGATGCAAACCATCCGGGCCCAGCGCCGAGGTCATGCGCCGCATGAACCCGTTCAGCTCAGGCCACTGCCTGGCGACCTGCCGCGTCAACTTGTACTTGTTGTGCAACGCCCGCAACGAGTAACCCGGTTGCAAGGTGAACACGCTTTTCACGAGGGTGCCGAGCATCATGGGTTTCTCTCACTTGTACTCGATCAAAGCCGATTTACCAGCCGCCAGGCGGTGGCGCAGGAACTTCAGCTGGCCGAGCATTTCCGGGAACTTGCCCAACACCAGAAACACCGCCTGCAGCCAGTTCTCGCGCGCCGACTTGCCACCACGGCGGGCCAGGCGCAGCGCCTGCAGTGGGTAGATCAACAGCAACAGCAGGCCCCAGCCGCCTGACACCAGGCAGGCCAGTACGATCAACACGGGTATGCCCAGCCCCCATATCCAGGCCCGGCGCGACTCGCGCAGCCAGTGCCGTTCGGGTGGCTGGCCATGCAAGTAGGCACCCTCGGCATAGGCATGCCCAGCGCGCAGGCTACGCCGCCACCATTGGCTGAAGCGGGTCATGCCGGCGTCGTGCAGGGTCATTTCGGCGGCCAGGCGCCAGACTTTCCAACCGTAGGCCCGCAAACGCACGCACAGCTCTGGCTCTTCTCCCGCGATCAGGTCAGAGCGAAAGCCCTCAACCGCAGCAAAGGCATCTGCGCGCATCAGCGCATCGCCGCCACAGGCCTTGGCCTCACCAACAGGGGTGTCCCATTCAAGGTCACACAGCAGGTTGTACACCGAGCGCTGAGGGAAGCGCTCACGCCGGCGACCACACACCACCGCCACTGCAGGGTGCTGCTCAAGAAATGCCTGCGCGGTGGCCAACCAACTGGCATCCACCTCGCAGTCGCCATCGACGAACTGCACCAGTTGCATCTGTGGCAACAGCTGCTGCAAGGCGGCGAAGCCTTCGTTGCGAGCACGTGCCGCAGTGAACGGGGTACTCATGTCCAGCGCCAGCACCTCCACCCCCAGGTTGGCGGCCAACTGCAGCGAACCGTCGGTGGAACCCGAGTCGACATACATGACCTTGTCCGCCCCCTGGGCCAACGAACGCAGGCAGCGCTCCAGGCGCTGGCCTTCATTGCGGCCGATCACTACCACACCGATCACAGTCGCCATGGGCCTCACTCGACTGGCGCTGCAGCAGCCGGTTGCCGAGCCTTGATGATGGCCGGTACCCCCACCGCCAAAGAATTGTCAGGCACATCCACCAGCACGACAGCATTGGCGCCGATGATCACGTTGTTGCCAATGCGAATGCTGCCGAGCACTTTGGCACCGGTGCCAATATCGACGTTGTTGCCGAATATCGGGGCAATCGGCTCCTCGACATTCTTCAGGCCCACCACCACGCCGTTGCGGATGCGGCAGTCGTCGCCAAAGCGGGCATAGCCACTGACGACAATGCCGCCAAAATGGTCGATGACGAAGTTGCGCCCGATCACCACTTCGCAAGGCAGTTCGATACCGGTGATGATCTGGACGAATTTGAACAGTACTTTGTAGATCAATGAGCACAGTTTGCGCAGCAGTGCCGGGCGCACGGTATAGCGCCAGCGGCCAAAGCGGTACACCAGCAATACCCAGAAACCCTGGGCGCCCCAATCCCCGCCATGGGCCCGCAGGTCGGCCCGAATATTCTCGAACATGGCTCCACCTACCTTGTCGGTTGGCTGGCGTACCGGGTCTTGTACAACAGTGACCAGGTTGCCCGGCAATGACGCCAGCAGGCCTGTATCGCGCCCCAGCCGCGTCGCTTCAACAGCGCCTTGAGTGCCAGCACCAGGTCGCCCAGGGTGACCAACAGCATGTGCAGGGCAAGCCCCGCCACCCCGTGATGCTTGCGAAAGTACAGCAACTCGCTTTCGATCTGGTAGGACGAGATCTGCCGGCTGGCCGCTTCCAGTTCCGCCACCGACTTGGAGCTTTCGCCACCGATGTGCACCACCGTGGTATGCGGGTAGAACACCACCTTCCAGCCAGCCTCCTTCACCCGTTTGCAGTGGTCCACCTCTTCGTAATAAAGGAAGTAGCGTGGGTCGAACAAACCCACCGTGTCGAGCACTTCGCGGCGTACCAGGTAGAAGCAGCCAGGCAGCCAGTCACACTCGCGCACCGAGGCATGGTCCCAGTTCATTTCGTCGACCATCTTCAAACCAGGGAAGAAGCGGCCCAGCCCGGTACGCCCGACAAACACATTGAGCGGCGTGGGGAAGTAACGGCAACTGGGCTGCAAATCACCATCGCGCCCCTCCAGACGCACCCCCAACACGCCGCATTCCGGGTGAGCATCCATGTAGTCGAGGGTTTTTTGCAGGGAGTCGGCGGCAACGAAGGCATCGGTATTGAGCAGCAAGGCGTACTTGCCCTTGAGGTGCGCCAGCAGCTGGTTGTTGGCCCGGCCAAAACCCACGTTTTGCTTGTTGCTCAGCAGCAGTGCCTCGGGGCACACCTGGGCCATGCGCTGCACCGAGTCATCGCGCGAGGCATTGTCCACCACCAGGTAACTGGCCAGCCGTTCACTATCGGCCCGGCGCAGCGCATCGAACATCGGCTGCAGCAGCCCGGCAGTATTGAAGTTGACCACCATGACGTCCACGGGTTTGCTACCCATTCTTGCTGTCCCCGAAGAAATACTGGCGCCTCTGCGCCATCAACAACGGTTCAACTTCCGGGTCGTAGGCTCCCTTGCGCTGCTTCACCAGGTCGATCCACGGGTAGGATTCGCAACGTGCCTCGACCCGTTGAATCAACTGCTCGGTCGTGCAGATAAACACGGCCGGGTTACCACCATAGACGGTGCCTGGCGGCACATCCTTGGTCACCACCGCCCCTGCGGCTACGATGGACTCTGGCCCGATGGTCACGCGGGGCATCACGATCGCACCATGGCCGATGAAGCAGTTGTCCTTGATATCGATGAAGCCAACCGAATCGAGGTGCTTGCCGAAGCGGTGCTCGATCAGCAATACCACCCCGTCATGACCGATCAACGTGCAGTCGGACAACCCCACGCTGTTACCGATGCGTACCAGCGAAGGGTCAAGAAACTTGCAGCCTGTGTTGACGAAGAAGTTGCTGCCGACCGAGTGAAAATTACCCCACTTGGCGAGGTAGGCGCCCCACTCAAGCCCGGAAGGGTTGCAGAACCTCCTGTAAAACCTGCCCCCTCGCCCCGTTGCATGGGCATAGTGCGCCACTGCCTTGCGTATCCATCCCTTCATACTGCCTGGCCTCGCGATTCGAACAATCTGGAGTGTCCTGAGGCGTTCCGGTCTCGTTCTTCTAGGTGCTGACCGCAGCGCACTCAACCCATGTACAACCTGCATCACGCAGCGGCGCCGCTGGCCGCTCTCATCTTGCTATCGAGGTGGTCGGCCAGCCGCACGGCAAATTGCAACAGCGGCATGGTCGGGTTGGAAGCGCCGCCCTTGGCGAAGATGCTGCTGCCGGCGACATACAGGTTTTCGGTGCCGAACACTTTGCAATTGGCATCGACAACACCGAACTGCGGCGAAGCGGCCATGCGCGTGGTGCCCATGTGGTGGGCATGGGGCGCCATTTTCAGCGGAATCGAGGTGTCATAAACGAAGTCGTTCAGCTTGACGAAGCCCAGGTCCATGTCGGCGAACTGCTTGGCCAGTTCGCTGCCAATGCACTTGATGGTATGCCGGTCATCGGCGCTGAGCGCCCAGTTGACATTGACCTTGGCTACGCCCAGTGCGTCCTTTTCCTCCAGCAGCGAGATGCGGCTGTGCAGGTTGGGGAACTGCTCGATCATGGTGCTGATCACGCCGTCACCAGGGCAGCTGAACTTGGCGACGAAGGCGACCTTGCTGGCAACCCCCATGTCGCAGGCCAGGTTCTCCAGAAAGTGCTTGACCTCGGCAGTACGGCCATAGGTTTGCACATCCGCCAGCAAAGCGGCGGTGACATTGCCTTTACCGGCCTTGTACTCGTCGACGAAGGCATCGGTGGTGTAGTACTGGCGGGGCTCCGGGTCCTGCCCGGACTTGAGGATGAAGGTGCCCAGGTCGATGTTCAGGTGTTCCATGAAACACCCGCCGGCCAGCCCTTCCTTGTTCACCACACCGGCCGCCACCAGCGTCTCGCTGTTAAGCAACTGCCGGGCATTCTCGATGGCCCCCGTGGCCAGAATGAAGTTTCTGGCCACCAGGCGCTGACGATTGCGTTCATAGTCGGACAACACCACCGCCGCCAGGTGGCCGGAAGCTTTGTCGAACTCAAGGTCCACGCAGTTGCAGTTGATGAACACGTCCAGGCCTTTGGTCTGCTCCAGTGCCGTGGCGTACTTTTGCGCAAAGCGTGTCGGCGTGCTGAGCAGAAACCGATCTGCCTCGAAGTCACCACCCGCCAGGCCGGTGTTCATGGCGCGAAAATCCGAGCCGGCAGGCAGGTCGACGATATCCATGGCTGCCGGCAGGTAACCTTCGATCTCCGAATAAGGAATAGGCCAACCCGGTAAATCACCCGGAGGGGCGATGGTAAAGTCCGAAGGGGTGAACGGCCGACAGCGCCCTGCCCAGTGGTTGGACGTGCCTCCCAGATAGCGCAGGCGAGTTTCCTCGGGATACAGCTCCAGGCCCGTGGATGCGCAGGCGTACAGGCTTTGCGAATGCGGCGCATATTCGCGCCCACCGCCTTCGGCGAGCATCACGTTCCAGCCAGCGGCGGCCAGGCGTAAGCCCAGGGTAATGCCCGCCGGCCCGGCACCGATGATGCAGAAATCGTAGTTGTCGCGCAGCGCCTTCTGCTGCTGATAGTCCTTGATCATGCTGGCTCGTTCCGGAAATAACGGGACGGCAATACCCAACCGTTGATGACCACGAACCCAGGCTTTTCGAGCGGCTTGCCAGCAACGGCCGCCGAGGCGCCAAACACCGCGCCACCCACACCGAGCAAGACACAACTCTGGAGAAAGCCTCTACGGCCCAATTGCGCAGTACAAAAAGTGAGCTTCCCCATGATCCCGTGACCTGTACCCATGAAAGTTACACCCAGCGCGCCGCTTTACAGCCAGTCGAAAAAGGCCGTCAGCAACGCCCCGCAGAGCGCCCCGACCAGCAACATCGGCAGCACCACCAGCTCACGTTTGAGGCTGAACATATCCAGTTTGCAGTTCACATACACAACCAGCACCAGCGTTGGCACGGCATGCAGGGCAACCCCCCAGATCGCCCACTCCACACCACCAATCGCCAGCAACAGCGGTAGCAGCCCCCACAGCGAGACCAGGCGAATGATGTTGTCCATGGCCTGATACTTGGTCAGGCCCAAGGCAATCCACACCTGATGAGCCAATGTATAGCGCATAACGATGAACGACAGCGAAAGAATTGCCAGCATCGGGCCAGCTTCACGGTAGCGATCGTCGTACATCCAGCCGATCAGTAGCGGGCTGGCGGTCAGAAAACCACCGCAAATAAACAGCACCAGCAGGTCGACCAGCAGGCGGAAGCGGTGATACAGCGCTTTCAGGCGTTCCTTGTCGTCGGCCCGGGCCGCTTCACTGAACGCCGGCAGCGCCACGGCGCCCACTATTTTCATCAGCGCTGTCTGCACCGCGCCAAGGATCAGCACCGCAATCGAATACACCCCCAGTTGCGCCGCCGACATGCTGGCGCCAAACCAGATGCGGTCACCGTACATGGCCAACACGCCGACCATCGACGACAACAAGATCCAGCGGCCAAACACGATCAGTTCGGTCAGCGCCGTGCGGTCCCAGCGCAGGTGGTTGTTCGGCCCCTCCAGGGCGGTATGGCCCAGCACGGTCCAGGCCACCGCCGACACCAGGCCCGAGACCACCAGTGCCCAGATCGAGTGGGTCAGCAAGCCCAGCACCAGCATCACCACCAGGCCGGCTACCTGCGAGGCCAGGTCGACCAGCACCACGCGCTTTTGTTGGAAAGTTCGTACAGCCACATCTATCTTGGTGGACTGGAACCCCCAGATGGCCGCCGACAGCCCGGTTATCGCCAGCACCATCGGCAGCACCGGGGCGGCATAGGTAGAGTCCGCTGGCCACAGCTCGGCCAGTTGAGCCAACCAGGCGCCCAGTGCCAGCAGCAGGGTCAGGGCGAACAGCAGGAAACCGCGAATGATCTGCACGGTCCAGGCGGTGTTGAGAAAATCCGGGTCGTCACCTCGGTGACTCTGGATGATGTTCTGCCGCAGGCCGACATCGGAAAGCAGATGCAGAAGTACCGAAACGGTGGTGGCAATGACCATCACCCCGAACATTTCCGGCAGCAGCAAGCGGGCCATGATCAGATTGCCGCCCAGGCGCATCACCTGAGAAGCCACCTGCGAGACCAGGTTCCACGACCCGGCGTTCAGGGCCCGCTTGCGCAGGCTCGCAGTGGCTGACGCATCAATCGACGGCATGACTTCATTCTCTGACTGATTGGCTAAAAGTCACTATAGTTTCAATTAGCCACGATGCTAGCCGTTGCCCACCGAAGGAAAGGTGTACATAGCCGATGCCTGAACATTTTCGTGCGTTGATCGTCATCCTGTTTTTGGCGAGCGTGGTCTTCCTGCTGGCGCGGCGGCCTGCCACCGACCTGATTCCGCTTGGCGACTACAAGCGCCGGCGCAATCTGTGGTTCCTGCTGACCGTGCTGGCCTTTGCCTCTCACAGCTTCTGGCTGTACCTGGGGGCGGGCGCGGTCATTTTGCTGCTTGCCGGGCGCCGCGAGCACAACCCCATGGCGCTGTTCTACATGCTGCTGTTCCTGATCCCGCCAGCGTCGGTGCAGGTGCCGGGGTTTGGCGTGGTCAATTACCTGGTCGACCTCAACCACATCCGCCTGCTGACCCTGTGTGTGCTATTGCCGGCCGCGCTGCAACTACGCCGCCAACCTGACACGCTGCGCTTTGGCCGCACCTGGGCCGACAAGCTGCTGGCGGCCGGCCTGGTGCTGATGAGCGTGCTGTATTTGCGCGAAACCACGCCCACCGACACCCTGCGCCAGGCGCTGTACCTGTATGTCGATGTGTTCCTGCCGTACTACGTGGCCAGCCGTGGCCTGCGCCAGATCAGCGACTTCAAGGACACCTTGCTGGCCTTCGTGCTCACCGCCTTCGTCATGGCGCTGATTGCCGTGGCTGAATATGTGCGCCACTGGCTGCTGTACAGCGCCCTGGTCGACGCCATGGGCGTGCCATGGAGCATGTCCGGTTACCTGAGCCGCGGCGGCGCGCTGCGGGCCAGCGTCACCACCGGCCAGGCGATTGCCCTGGGTTATGTGATGAGCGTGGCGATTGGGTTGTTCTTGTTCGTCCAGGGTTATGTGCAGCGCCCGCTGCACAGGGCCATGGGCGCCCTGCTACTGGCCGCCGGGCTGTTCGCGCCGTTATCGCGTGGCCCGTGGATCGGCGTAGTGGTCATCGTGGTGGTGTTCATTGCCTTGGGCAAAGGCGCCGTCAAGCGTCTGGCGCTGCTAGGCGCGGCCGGCATGCTGGCGTTGCCGCTGCTGACCGTCGTGCCTGGCGGTGACAAGGTGCTGGACCTGCTGCCGTACATCGGCAACATCGAAAAAGAGAACATCACCTACCGCGAGCGACTGATGGACAACTCCTGGATCGTCATCCAGCGCAACCCGCTGTTCGGCTCGTTCGACTTCCGCAACACCCCGGAAATGCAGTCGATGATCCAGGGCGAAGGCATCATCGACATCGTCAACACCTACATCAACCTGGCACTGAGGGTCGGGCTGGTCGGGCTCGGCCTGTTCGTGGCGTTCTTTGCCGTGGTGCTGAGGGGCATCCGCAGAGCCATGCTCAGCTTCCCCGACAAGGATGACGAGCGAAGACAGCTCGGCCGGGTGTTGCTGGCGACGCTGATCGGCATTCTGGTGATCATCTTCACCGTCAGCAGCATCACCTTCATCCCGGTGGTGTACTGGTCAGTCGCCGGGCTGGGCGTGGCCTACATCCAGATGGTGCGCCGGCTGCACAACAGCCAGGCCATGGAACTGGCCGAACCCGGCCTACTACCCAGGTAATTTCATGAACGTGCTTACCTTGCGTCATTTCGTGCGCCTTTCGGCCCTTGCCGGCCTGGCCCTGTTACCGTTGGCCGGCTGGGGCTCAGACTGGCAGGTCAGTGTCGATGAGCAGAATGGCCTGCCTACCGTGACACGCGGTGGCGGCCCGGTGATGAAGGCCAAGTTCGATTTCTGGGCCGCCAACTGGAGCTGGACTGGCTTTTATACCGACTTCAAGGTCAATGGCCCCTACCACTACACGCTGAAGGGCAAGAACAAGGAACTGGACTTCGACCTGCAGGCAGATATCCGCAAGGAACAGGCGCAAACCCTGAGCTGGGCCTTCGACCTCGACGCCCACAGCCAGCAGCGCGGTGTAATGGGAGGCGGCATGGTGTTCCAGTTCGACCCGGCGCAAATCGCCGGCGACATGGGCGCCCCGCAGCTGCTGCCCGACAACCGCGGCTGGACGTGGGGCAAGGCCGACCAGGGCCGGCGCATCGAGATGCGCTTCGACCCGCCACTGGCCAAGGTCTACTTCGAGCGCGGCAACCCGTCCGAGCTGCGTGCATTCCCCTACAAG
>NZ_BCBQ01000086.1:0-27350 GCF_001320885.1 Pseudomonas sp. NBRC 111140 | reverse complement strand
GTGCCCGCGAAGAGGCCGGTGAGGGCAGCAGAAAAATCAGACGAGATGCAGGTGGTTGTCCCAGAAACCGGACGGCAGGTTCATCGGCTGCCCGACCAGCTCGGCCTTGGTGCAGTCGTAGAACCGGCAACGGCCCTGCCCGGACGTGACGACAAAACCATCTTTCACCGTACCCACCCCTGCGCAATCGGGCATCGGCGCATCCAGCCGCACCGCGCCGCTGTCCAGGTCCCAGACGAACAGGCGGTTGGCCCGTGGTGCAGTCAGCGCCACCAGCCGCAGTTCGCTGTGGATGGCAACGCTGGCGGTGTACTGGGCCATGGCCTGCAACTGCCGCTCTGGCACCGGGAAGGCCTTGAACGGCTCGCCTGGGCGCTTGATCGCCAGCAGCTCGGCCGTTTCATCGGCATCGCCCATGAACTGCTGGCAAGCGGCGATGGTGCCGTCGCTGCCCACCGCCAGGTGGCGCACGCTGTTCATCTGCTGGGCCAGGGTTTCCTTGCTCAACAGGGTGCCGTCGCGCTGCATCAGTACCAGGCTTGGCTCCATGGCATTGAGGTTCATCTCCACCCGGCTTTCGGCTTCGGTGCGAATGCCGCCATTGGCCACGATCAGCGTTTCGCCGTCGGGCAGCCAGGCCACCTCGTGTGGGCCGATGCCGTGGGTTGGGATCTCGCCGGTGTGCACCAGGCGCTCGCCCTCGAAACGGTATACCCCAAGCACGCCGCGCCCAGGGTCGGTGGTGTCGTTCTCGGTGGCATACAGCCATTCGCCGCCTTTGTGCACCACGGCGTGGCCATAGAAGTGCCGGTTTGGCTGTGAGGCGAGCGTTTGTAGCAAGCGCCCGTCGCGCAAATCGATCAGGTAACTTTCGGTACCGGGGCGGCGGGCGACGAACAGGGCGATCGGCTGCTCGGGGTGGTGGATGATGGCATGGCAACGCTGGGCGACCTGAGTGCTGAACACCTGGGTGCCGTCCAGGCGGAAACCGACGGCATAGTGCTTGCCGTCGCCGTCGTCACGCGCCGAGAGCAGCAAGGGTTCGCTGCCTTTGTTGCGGAACAGGCTCCAGCCGCCCAGGGTGAGGGCGCTGAGCAATACGCTACCGAGTTTGAGTGCCTGGCGTCGCAGCATGATCAGTCACCGTCGTTGGCATTGAAGCCCAGCTGGATGTTCAGCGCCTTGGCCAGGTCGCCTTCGTGCAGGCGGTGGACGGCGTTGAGGCTGTCGTAGATCTGGTTGAGGGTTTGCTGGCCAGCGTCGTCGGCCAGCAACTCACCGAGGGTTTTCTGGTTGTCGGCCAGCAGTTTGAGCGAGGTAGCGTAGGCGGCGTCGATCTTGTCCGCCAGCGCTTTCTGATCGCTGGGCAGCAAGCCGCGCAGGCCCTGGTTGTCGACACCGACCCAGACGGTTTCGGCAGCCTTGAGGGTGGCTTCCAGGCTCTTCAGCGAGGAATGGCTGCGCCAGGCTTCGGCCTGCAGCGGCTGCGGGATGCCCTTGCTTTGGCGGCCCATCGGCGCGCCCAGCTTCTTCTTCAGGGTATCCAGGGCGGTGACCTGGGAGCGCAACAGGTCGGCGATGGCCTCGTGGGAGTCAGCGTAGCGCTGGTTGGGGAACTTGGTCATCTGCGAGAGCATGCCGTCGGTGCTGTTCCAGCTCTTGAGGATCTCCTCGGCCAGGACCTTCTGGTGTTCACCGATGGCCACCAACAGTGGGCAGTAACGGGCTTTCTGCTCGGCAGTGGCGATGTCTGGCTTGCTGTCGAACAGGATGTACTCGTAGGCCGACAGGCCACGTACTACCACGCTGGCTTTGCCCAGAGCGGCGGCATCGACGGGCTTGTCGCCGTTGACCAGTTGCTCGACCTGGCGGCCGACCAGGTTCTTCTTGTCGGGCCAGAACTGGACCTGCCAGGCGCGGTTGCCTTCGGCCAGCGGGCCGACCAGCAGCGGTTGCAGCTCGGCCCAGGCTTTTTGAGCGTTGAGGAAGTCGGCGCGGGCTTTATCCAGGGACTCCTTGCCTTCGCAGTAGGCCAGGGCGCTGGCAGCCAGCGTGCGATCGGCTTCGACCCAGCGGCTGTAGGTTGGCAGGATCACCTGCTTGGCGATGGCGGCGGAGGTCACGGCTTGCGGGTCCTGCGGCGAGCAGGCACCAAGGGCGAGTGCGGCGAGGCTGGTGAACAACAGTTTGGGTCGGAACATGCCCGGCTCCTTTGCGCGTTTTAAAGTGAATTCAGGAACGCCAGCAACGCGGCGCGCTGCTCTGCGTTGAATGTGAGCACGAAGTTGCGTGCCGCCTCGGCTTCGCCACCGTGCCAGAGCACGGCTTCTAGCAGGTTGCGGGCGCGCCCGTCGTGCAGGAACTGGCTGTGGCCACTGACCGTTTCACTCAGGCCGATGCCCCACAGGGGCGGGGTACGCCAGTCCTGGCCGTTGGCGGCGAATTCGGTACGCTCGTCGGCCAGGCCAGGGCCCATGTCATGCAGCAGCAGGTCGCTGTAAGGGCGGATGACCTGGTTGGCCAATTCTGGCTCGGTCGCATCGGCGGCAGTGGTGAACTGCGGTGTGTGGCACCCTTGGCAGCCGGCCTGGTAGAACAGGTTCTTGCCCGCCAGCACCTGCGGCGAGCCAACGTCGCGGCGGGCCGGCACCGCCAGGTTGCGGGTGTAGAAGGTGACCAGGCGCAGGATGTTGTCGCTGACTTCTTTCTCGCCATCGGCGCCGTCGCCGTTGGGCGCAGCCAGGCAGTCGGTTTGTGCCGGGGTGCAATCGTCATTGGGCTGCAGGGTGCTGGTAAGGCCCATGTCGCCGGCAAAAGCGTGCACGTTCTGCTGGTTGACGTTGGGCTGCCCGGCTTTCCAGCCGAAGCGGCCGATCACGGTCTTGCCCAGGGCGTCGTCCCACACACGGTTGGCACGCCCGCGGATGCCGTCGCGGTTGCGGTCGTCCGGGTCTTCGTTGGCCAGCAGGTCGGCTTCGGGGATGGCCTCGAGCAGGCCCAGGCCGATCATCGGCGGGGCCACCCGCGCCGAAAAGCGTGTGTCGGGGTGCATGACGCCGTAGCCGAGCTGGGTGATCTGCAGGGCAGGCTTGCGCAGCTCGACCTGATGACCGTCCTTGAACGCTACCGTTTCCTGGGTGTAGCTCACCCGTACCTTGCCTTCTGGCGCCACGCCCGGGATGGCCATGTCCTGCAACTGGGTGCCGTACACCGGCTCCGGCACCACGCCGAGGCGTTCGATCACTTTGGCCAGGTAAGGCTGGTCGGGGATCGACAAGCGCACCAGCATGCCCACCGCGTTGCTGTTGCCAGGCTCAGGCGGGTGACCGCGGCCATCGCGCACATGGCAGTTCTGGCAGGCGTTGGTGTTGAACAGCGGGCCCAACCCGTCGCGGGCAGTGGTGGTGGACGGGGCGATCACCCAGGGGTTGCGGAAGAAACTGTTGCCTACGGCAAAGTCCACGCGCCGCTCGGGCGAGAGGTTGGCCGAAGGCAGGGAATAGGCGTTGCGGTCAGTGCGCTGCACAGTCGCCTTGCCGGCCGACAACGCTTCGCCAGGCTCGGCTTGGGTGAAACGCGGGGCGTCGTCACAGGCGGCGAGGGCAAAGGCCAGCAGCAAGGGAGAGAGTCGGGACAGCGACAAGGACATGCAAAATCCTGGGCGTGGACGAAAAACCGGCGTGCAAGCTTAGCAGGCCAGCGGCTCTTGAATAAGAGCAATTTGCAATTACCTGGGTGAAAGGGATGTGAAATGCCAGCATTTTCATGTGCCTGTTCGCGGTCCGGTTGGCCGCGAACAGGCCATCAGCAAAAAAGGCGACCCGAAGGCCGCCTCTTTCAGTACCGCTACAGCAGGATCAGAATTCGTGATCCGCAGTGTCCGGGTTCAGGTTGGCGATGCCCAGCTTGCCTGCAGCCTGCTCGATCGAACCGGTCTGCTTGACCAGGGCGGCGATGGCGTCACGCACGATCTGGTTGCCGGCCGCGTTGTCGGCAGCGATCAGCTGGTCGTAGTGCTCGCCTTTGAGGGCGTGGTCGACGATCACCTGAATCTTGGCTTCGGTGGCCTCCAGGTCGGCCTTGAGGGCTGCATCGGTAGCCGGGTCGACCTTGGCGACCAACGACGACAGGCTTGGGCCGCTTACCTTGGTGCCGTCCGGGCGGGTGTACTCGCCCAGGTAGACGTTGCGGATGCCCTTGGCGTCATAGAAGTGCGAGTAGTGGGTGTTGTCGCTGAAGCAGTCCTGCTCGTCTTCCGGCGAGTTGGCTTCCAGCGAAACCTTCATGCGCTCGCCAGCCAGTTCGCCCAGCGACAGGCTGCCCATGCCGAACAGCATCTTGCGCAGGCCGTCGTTGACAGGCTCGGCTTCCAGCTTGGCGCGGTAGTTGTCGGCGACGTTCGGTGCCCAGTTGCCGACCATCTCTTCGAGGTCGCTGACCAGCAGGTCGGTAACCGCTTTCAGGTAGGCACGACGGCGGTCGTTGTGGCCACCGGTAGCGCCCTGGCCTTCCAGGTAGTCGGATGCCGGGCGGTTGCCAGCGCCTGGGCCGGTGCCGTTCAGGTCCTGGCCCCAGAGCAGGAACTCGATGGCGTGGTAGCCGGTGGCGACGTTGGCCTCGGAGCCCGCCAGCTCGTTCAGGCTGGCCAGTTTCTCGGGGGTAATGTCCTTGACGTCGACCTTCTCTTCACCCACCTGAATCTCGGTGTTGGCGATGATGTTGGCGCCGGCGGCCGGGTTGCCCAAGGCGTGCTCGTAGCTCTTGTCGACGTAGTCGATCAGGCCTTCGTCCAGGGGCCAGGCGTTCACCTGGCCTTCCCAGTCGTCGATGATGGTGTTGCCGAAGCGGAAGGCTTCGCTTTGCAGGTACGGTACGCGCGCGGCGAACCAGGCTTCCTTGGCGGCCTTCAGGGTTTCGTCGTTGGGCTTGGCCAGGAACGCGTCGATGGCGGTCTGCAGCGTCTTGGCGGTGCTCAGCGAGTCGCTGTACACGGCGTAGACCATTTCGGTGTAATGCTTGACCACGGCTTTGCCGGCGGCTTCGTCGACGGCCCCTGGCGCAGCAGCGGTGGTGCTGGCGGCAGCAGGTGCCTGGGCTTGCGGCGCGGCGGCTTTTTCGTCCTTGCCTTCGCCGCAACCGGCGAGGGCGATGGCAATGGCCAGCAGACTGGCGGAGGCCAGAGGCATTCGAATCATTATTGGTTTTCCTGCGTCGTGTGGTTGGACCAAGGGGTGGACCGTGCGCCGTGGCACGCGAAACCGCAACATCATGCGAAAGATTTGCATTTGCTGTAAAGGGGCGGGCACGCAATTCATGTAATTCCCGGTCACAGCCTGTAACCGGGCAGGTGGGCTCAGAACATCGAAACCTGGTTGCGTTGCGCCTGCTTGAGGAAGTGGGTCAGCTCGCGGGCCGACAGCGGCTTGCTGTAGTGGTAACCCTGGCCCTCGTGGCAACCCTGGGCAACGATGTAGGTTTCTTGCTCGGCGGTTTCCACGCCTTCGGCGATTACCTGCATGCCCAGGCTCTTGCCCAGCTGGATGATGGCGCGAACGATGGTGGCGTCGTCATCGTCGTCGAGCAGGTCCTGGACGAAGCTCTTGTCGATCTTGATCTTGTCCAGCGGCAGCGATTTCAGGTAACTGAGCGATGAGTAGCCGGTGCCGAAGTCATCGATGGCAATCAGCGCCCCGGAGCGGCGCAGGCTCAGCAGGTGCTGGGCGGCGGTGCTGATGTCTTCCATCAGGCCGGTTTCGGTGACCTCCAGCTCCAGGCTGCGCGGCGGCAGGCGATAGGCCTGCAGCAGGTTGTTGACCACCCGTGGCAGCTCGCTGTGGTGCAACTGCACGGTGGACAGGTTGACTGCCATGCGCAGGTCGCTGAAGCCCTGGTCGTGCCATTCGCGCAATTGCCGGCAAGCCTGGTCCAGCACCCACTCGCCGATGCTGATGATGCTGCCGTTCTGCTCGGCCAGGGGGATGAACTGGTCGGGTGGCACCATGCCCAGCTCCGGGTGCTGCCAACGCAACAGCGCCTCTACGCCGACCACGCGGTGGTCGCGGTAGCTGATCTGTGGCTGATACACCAGGTACAGCTGGTTGCGCGGCAAGGCTTCACGCAGGTCCTTTTCCAGCTCGCGGCGGCGGCGCATCTCGCTGTCGACGCTGGCGATGTAGAACTGGTAGCGGTTGCGCGAACGGGCCTTGGCCAGGGTCATGGTCTGTTCGGCTTTCTGCAGCAGTTTCTCGGTGCTGTCGCCGTCTTCAGGGAACAGGGTGATGCCGATGGTGGCGCGCAGGCGGATCTGCTCGTGGTCGAGGTCGAACGGCACTTCCAGGTCGTCGAGGATGCTTTGCGCCAGTTCGGCCGCTTCGTAGGGCTGCTCGATATTGGCCTGCACCAGGGCGAACTGGTCGCCGCCCAACCGCGCCAGCGCGCCCAGGCGGCCGCTGTGGGCGCGCAGGCGGTCGGCCAGGGCCAGCAGCAGCTGGTCACCGACCTGGTAGCTGAATTGCTCGTTGATGCCCTTGAAATCGTCCAGACCCACGCACAGTACCGCCACGCGATGCTGCAGGCGGCCGCCGTCGACAAGAATCTTGTCCAGTTGCTGCTGCAATTGCTGGCGGTTGGGCAGGCCGGTGAGGAAGTCGTACTGGGCCATGCGCTGCAGGCTGTTTTCCGCCTCGTGGCGCAGGTGGGTGTTGCGCTCGATCGAGGCCAGCAACTGGTTGGCGGTGTTCACCCACAGGCCCAGCTCGTTCTTCTCGTGGCCTTTGAGCAGCGGTAGCTGGTGCTGGCTGGGGCGGTCGGGGTTGATCTGGGTGAGGTGCTCGATGATCTTCGACAGCGGTTTGGTCAGCAGCCAGTGGTACACCAGATACAGCACCAGGCCCATGGCCAGGGCCCGCAGCACGCCGGAAATGAAGATGATCACCGCGTTGATCAGGAAGTCTTCACCGTAGGACGAGGTGTCCAGGGTAATGCTGAGGTCGCCGTAGTATTCGCTGTATGGGCCGCGGCCAACCAGTTGCGTGGTATAGGTGCGTTCCTGGCCGAGGATCAGGTCGGTGAGCCAGCGCATGGACATGTCCTGCAATGGACGTGACTTTTCTGCCAGCATGGTTTCGTTGGGGTGGCCAATGGAGGCCATGCGCACCGATTCGTCCTGGAACAGGCCTTCCATCACCTGCATGCCCATTTCGCGGTCGAGGCTGTACACCGCCTGGGTCGAAGGGTCGCGGAACATGTCGAGGATGCGCTGGGCATCATTGTTCACGGCCTGGCGGGTCTTGTAGGTGTCGTAGACGATTTGCGCACAGCTGAGCACGACGCCGACCGCCAGCGCCGACAGCAGCACGACCCTGAGCAACTTGACCGACAAGCTGTTCCGCAATTCCAGCTTCAATGGGGTTTCCTTAATCCATGCGCATGGCATCATTTTGCCATCAACGATGACGATACACTATCGGCCGATCATGAGCAGTGTATCGGTTGCCTGACCCCGCAACTTGAGTGCGCTGTATCAATCTTCCAGAGGTTTGATGTTAGCGCGCTATGCGGGCTGAGCAAGCAAAACCGTGCGTGCCTCTGTGGCTGCGGGTTACCCGTGAAGGGGGCCGGCACAGGCATAAAAAAACCCGGCACATGGCCGGGTCTTGTCATTCAGGGCTGAAGACTCAGGCCTTGAAGGTCTTGCCTTCGAACTGCTCGGCAACGAAGGCCCAGTTGACCAGGTTCCAGAACGCCTCGACGTACTTCGGACGCAGGTTGCGGTAGTCGATGTAGTAGGCGTGTTCCCAGACGTCGCAGGTCAGCAGCGGGGTATCGCCGCTGGTCAGCGGGCAGCCGGCACCGATGGTGCTGGCCAGGGCCAGGGAACCGTCAGCTTTCTTCACCAGCCAGCCCCAGCCGGAACCGAAGGTGCCAACCGAAGTCTTGGTGAATTCTTCCTTGAACTTGTCGAAGGAACCGAAAGCGGCGTTGATGGCGTCTGCCAGGGCACCGGTCGGCTGGCCACCGGCGTTAGGGGCCAGGCAGTTCCAGTAGAAGGTGTGGTTCCAGACCTGAGCGGCGTTGTTGAAGATGCCGCCCGAAGAGGTCTTGACGATCTCTTCCAGGGTCTTGCCTTCGAATTCGGTGCCTGGGACCAGGTTGTTCAGGTTCACGACATAGGTGTTGTGGTGCTTGTCGTGGTGAAACTCCAGGGTTTCCTTGGAGATGTGCGGCTGCAGGGCATCGTGGGCGTACGGCAGCGGCGGCAATTCAAAAGCCATGGTGGATCTCCTGATTCAGGTCTAGTTCGCGGTTTGCGCAGGGCCGATCACGGGCGGCCCTATGAGCGTCGGCGAGTTTGTACTCTTTGCGACGCAAGGGGTCGATCATAGCACCAGCCCCGGCGCATAACCACGCAACAAACATAGGGAATAGAGGTTCCAGAGCGGTTGGCGGTCGCCGACCAGTGGTGGTCGTTTTCAGGCAGCAGGTGTGTGCCGGGCCTTGCAGGCCTGCGATCAGTTGAAGATCAACTGCGCCGCCACCGCGAACATCATCACCGCCACCATCAGGTCGAGCATGCGCCAGGTCGCCGGCCTTGCCAGCCATGGGGCCAGCCAGGCCGCGCCGATCGCCAGGGTCGAAAACCACAGCAGCGAGGCGCTGGCGGCGCCGGCCACGTAGGCGCCGGGGGCGGTCTGCTGGGCGCCCAGTGAGCCGATCAGCAACACCGTGTCGAGGTACACGTGCGGGTTCAGCAGGGTCACCGCCAGGGCGCTGAGCAGCACGGCACGGCGTGAGCGGGCGCCCTGGCCTTGCTGGTGCTGCAGGCTCTGCTTGGAGCAGGCGCTGCGCAGGGCCTTGGCGCCGTACCAGATCAGAAACACCGCGCCGCCCCAGCGTGCGACCGCCAGCAAGGTCGGGTTGTGCGCCAGCACGGTGGCCAGGCCGAACACCCCGGCTGCCACCAGGAGGGCATCACAGACGATGCACAGTGCCGCCACCGGCAGGTGATGCTCACGGCGCAGGCTTTGGGCAAGTACGAAGGCGTTCTGCGCGCCGATGGCCATGATCAGGCCGAAGGCCACCAGCATGCCGTTGAGGTAGCTTTGCCACATGGCTGGGCTCTCCAAAAAGGTCGTAAAAGATGCTGGTTATTGTGAGGTTCGGCACTGTATAAGAAAAACAAATAAAGCTGATCCGTCATTAGGAAAATCGATGTTCGACTACAAGCTCCTGGCCGCCCTCGCGGCGGTGATCGAACAAGGTGGTTTCGAGCGTGCGGCGCAAATACTGGGCTTGTCGCAATCGGCCATCTCCCAGCGCATCAAGCTGCTCGAAGCGCGGGTTGGGCAGCCGGTGCTGGTGCGTGCCACGCCACCCAGTCCGACCGAAGTCGGCCGCCAGTTGCTCAACCACGTGCAGCAGGTGCGCCTGCTTGAACGTGACTTGCAGCGCCAGGTGCCGGCGCTGGATGAAGAGGGCATGCCGGAGCGCCTGCGCATCGCCCTCAACGCCGATAGCCTGGCCACCTGGTGGGCCGGTGCGGTGGGCAATTTCTGTGCGCAACAGAACGTGCTGACCGACCTGGTGGTAGAAGACCAGGAGGTGGGCCTGAAACGCATGCGTGCTGGCGAAGTGGCGGCCTGCCTGTGTGGCAGTGAACGCCCGGTAGCCGGCGCACGCAGCCTGCTACTGGGGGCCATGCGTTACCGGGCGTTGGCCAGCCCCGGGTTCATGGCGCGGCATTTCCCCCAGGGCTTCGTCGCCAGCCGCCTGGCCCGCACCCCGGCGATCGTGTACGGCCCGGATGATTTCCTGCAGCATCGCTACCTGGCATCGCTGGGCATCGAGGACGGCTTCCTGCACCACCTGTGCCCGTCATCCGAAGGCTTCCTGCGCATGACCGAAGCCGGGTTGGGGTGGGGCCTGGTGCCAGAACTGCAGGCCCAGGAGCAGCTGGCCAACGGGCAATTGGTGGAAATCTGCCGCGATACCCCTATCGATGTGCCGCTGTACTGGCATCATTGGCGCAATGGCGGGCAATTGCTCGCGCAACTGACCGACCACCTGCGGCACACCGCACGGCTTTGGCTGGTGCCCTTGTAGCCACGGCTGGCGTCAGTTGCATCTGAAATCTGGCAAGACGGAGTGTTACATGCGAATTCTGGTCACCGGCGCGAGTGGCTTCATTGGTGGGCGCTTTGCGCGCTTCGCCCTGGAGCAGGGCCTGGACGTGCGCGTCAGCGGCCGCCGTGCCGAAGGGGTGGAGCACCTGGTCAAGCGCGGCGCCCAGTTCATCCCCGGCGACCTGGGCGATGCCGAGTTGGCCCGGCGTTTGTGCCAGGGCGTCGAGGCGGTGGTGCACTGTGCAGGCGCGGTGGGCAACTGGGGGCGTTATCAGGACTTCTACCAGGGCAACGTGGTGGTTACCGAGAATGTGGTCGAGGGCTGCCTGAAAGAGCATGTACGGCGCCTGGTTCATCTGTCTTCGCCGTCGATCTATTTCAATGGCCGTTCACGCCTGGACATCCGTGAAGACCAGGTGCCGCGCCGCTTCCACGACCACTATGGGCAAACCAAACACCTGGCCGAGCAAAAAGTGTTCGGTGCCCAGGAGTTCGGCCTCGAAGTATTGGCGCTGCGCCCGCGCTTCGTCACCGGCGCCGGCGATGCCAGCATCTTCCCGCGGCTGATGCAGATGCAGCGCAAAGGCCGTGTGGCGATCATCGGCAATGGCCTGAACAAGGTCGATTTCACCAGTGTGCACAACCTCAACGAGGCGCTGCTCAGTGCGCTGTTCGCTGATGAACGGGCGCTGGGCCAGGCTTACAACATCAGCAACGGGCAGCCGCTGCCGCTGTGGGACGTGGTCAACTACGTGATGCGCCAGATGCAGTTGCCACAGGTTACCCGCTACCGTTCCTACGGCCTGGCCTACAGCTTCGCCGCGCTGAACGAGGCGGCTTGCATGCTGTGGCCAGGGCGCCCGCAACCGACCTTGTCGCGCCTGGGCATGCAGGTGATGAGCCGTGATTTCACCCTGGATATCAGCCGCGCCCGGCAATACCTGGACTACCAGCCCAAAGTCAGCCTGTGGACGGCGCTGGATGAATTCTGTGGCTGGTGGAAGCACTTGCCGCCGGGGCATTGAAGCCGCCCGGCGGACAATGGTCATCAACGCGCCGCGCTGGCGGTTTATACTCGTGCCTCTTTGCGACTACCGCGGTTGAATGTATCCATGCGTAACCATGCTCACGATGACTACGATGACGTGCCTACCTTGCGGGCGGGCACGGTTGATGATGACGAACTGATGCCGGCGCACGTGGTGCGCAGCCGCCAGAAGGCCGCCCGTGGGGCCAGCACGGCGCCGTTGTGGGCGTTGTTGTGCGCCTCGTTTATCGCGTTGGCGGGCTTGGGCTGGTGGAGCTTTCAGCAGATCTCGCTGATGGAGCAGCAACTGGTGGCGACCCAGGAGAGCTTTGCCCGCATCAGTGAAGAAGCGGCCGGGCGCCTGCAGGCGATCAGTGGCAAGGTGGAGGCCAGCGAATCCGGTGTGACTACCAGCAGCGAGGCGCTGAAGCTGCAGTTGCGTCAGCTGCAGCAGGGCGTGGCCGGGCAGACCGGTGATCTGGGCAAGCGCCTGGAGCAGGTGCTGGCCGATACCCGTGCACAGCAGAAAGCGGTGACTGAGCTGCAAGGCCAGTTGCAGGCGCAGTTGAAGTTGGTGAATGGTGAGCTGGCGGCGCTGCGTTCGGGGCAGGTTGATGGTGGCAAGCTGGATACCCAGTTCAAGGGTTTGAACGAGCAGGTTGCCGCGCTGAAGGCTGCGCAGGTGGATGGCGGCAAGCTGGACGTGCAACTCAAGAGCCTGGGTAGCGATGTGGCTGCCTTGAAGAAACAAGGCAACCCGAGTGCTGCTATCCAGAGCCTGGAGCAGGACATGTTGGTGCTCAAGAGCCAGATCGATAATCGTCCGGCTGCTTCGTCGGCAGGCGGTGCTTCGGTGCAGGAGTTCGATGCGTTCCGGGCGCAGATGACCCGCAACCTGAATACCTTGCAGAGCCAGATCCAGAACCTGCAGCAGCAGATCAACTCCCGTCCGTAACATGGCAGGGGAGGGCCTTGCCCTCCTTTCGCGGCACAAGGCCGCAAAGCGGCCCCGGCGAAATCAGTTACAACCGCGGATAATCGATATACCCCACCGGCCCCTTGCTATAGAAAGTGTCCGGCCGGGCGTCATTCAACGGCGCATCCGCCGCCAGCCGCGCCGGCAGGTCGGGGTTGGCGATGAACGGCACGCCGAACGCCACCGCATCGGCCTTGCCACTGGCCAGGGCCGCATTGGCACTGGCTTTGTCAAACCGCTCGTTGACGATGTACGGGCCGCCGAACGCTTCTTTGATCAGTTGGCCAATGCTGTCGTCGGCTTCCCGTTCCCGCGAGCAGATGAAGGCGATGCCGCGCTTGCCCAGCTCGCGCGCCACATAAGTGAAGGTTTCGGCGCGGTCGGCGTCGCCCATGTCGTGGGCGTCGGCACGCGGCGCCAGGTGCACGCCCACGCGGTTCGCGCCCCACACTTCAATGGCCGCATCGGTCACTTCCAGCAGCAGGCGCGCGCGGTTTTCCAGTGAGCCGCCGTAACGGTCGGTGCGCTGGTTGGTGCTGCTTTGCAGGAACTGGTCGAGCAGGTAACCGTTGGCACCGTGGATCTCCACACCATCGAAGCCGGCCGCCTTGGCATTTTCCGCGCCGCTGCGGTAGGCCTCGACGATGTCAGTGATTTCTTCGGTTTCCAGCGCACGCGGGGTGGGGTAGTCACTCAGTGGGCGTACCAGGCTGACATGGCCCTTGGCCTGGATCGCGCTGGGAGCCACCGGCAGTTCGCCATTCAGGTAGCTGGGGTGGGAGATGCGGCCCACGTGCCACAGCTGCAGGAAGATACGCCCGCCTGCGCCGTGTACGGCCTTGGTCACATTGTTCCAGCCACGAACTTGTTCATCGTTCCAGATACCGGGGGTATCCGGGTAGCCGACCCCCATGGCGCTGACCGAGGTCGCCTCGCTGAGAATCAGCCCGGCACTGGCACGCTGTACGTAGTACTCGGCCATCAGCGCATTGGGCACGCGCCCTTCATCGGCGCGGCAGCGGGTGAGCGGGGCCATGATGATGCGGTTGGGCAGTTGCAGGTCGCCCAGGGTGATCGGATCGAAAAGCGTGGTCATAGCGGTTACCTGCCTTGTCAAAGTGCTTGGCGCAGTTGTTCGAGGAACGCCTGGATGGTGTCTTCGTCGCGTTTGAAGAAGTGCCATTGGCCAATCTTCTGGCTGCTGATGAGCCCGGCGCGCTGCAAGGTGGCCAGGTGGGCAGAGACGGTCGACTGCGACAGGCCGCAGCGTTGGTCGATCTGCCCGGCGCACACACCGTTTTCGGTGCTGTGGTACTGGTCGGGAAACTGGGTTGCCGGGTCTTTCAGCCAGCTGAGGATTTCTCGCCTGACCGGATGGGCCAGCGCTTTTATGATTTCGTCGAGATCGAGTGGCATGGTTGAGGCTCGTTGTAGCGGCATATCGCGATAGGGCGAAATGTAAATCGCTGAATTCCGATATACAAATACGAAGGTGTTCTGAGCTGAGCACGAATCGGTATATCGCGTTATAACGATATACGCGCTGGCGGTGCTAGACTGCGTGCATGAATTACCTCGCACACTTGCACCTGGGCGGCCCGGCGCCGCAACAACTGCTTGGCAGCCTGTATGGCGACTTTGTCAAAGGCTCGCTGGAAGGGCGCTTTCCGCCTGCGCTGGAGGCGGCCATTCGGCTGCATCGGCATATCGACAGCTACACCGATCGGCACCCATTGGTATTGGCGGCGCTGGCGCGTTTTCCGCGTGAGCGGCGGCGCTTTGCCGGCATTGTCCTGGATGTGTTCTTCGACCATTGCCTGGCGCGACATTGGCGTGATTATGCCGAGCAGCCACTGGCACAGTTCACTGGGGCGTTTTACCGGGTGCTGCTGGCAGAGCCACAACTGCCGGGGCGGCTGGCGCGGATTGCACCGTTCATGGCGGCGGACGACTGGCTGGGGGCCTATGGTGATTTCGCCACATTGGAGCAGGTGTTCAATGGCATTGCTCGGCGCCTGTCACGCCCTGAAGGGATGTCCGGGGTGATGGGCGAGCTGGAGCGGCTGTATGAACCATTGCTGGCGGACTTCAGGGCGTTTTATCCGCAGTTGCAGGCCTTTGCGGCGGCGGGGCGGTTGTCTGACAGTTAGTTCTGTTTCGGCCTCTTCGCGGGCACGCCCGCGAAGAGGCCGGTAGCGATAGTGCGAAAAATCAGGCAGCCCGTGCCTGCCGCCGTGGCGCCAGCTCAACTTCTTCAACCCCGAACAACGCCAAATGGATCGCCTGCTGTGCCTGCAACGCCAGCACCGCACGTTCCTTGCCCACACTACCAATCGGCTGCAGCAGGTGAATGCACACCTCGGCCCGCGGTTGGGCAAACAAGCGCATCAGGTGCGATACCAGGTCGTCATCACCGATGAACGGCGCAATCGGATCGAGCTGGCCATCGCGCAAATACTGGATAGCCACCGGCTGCACCGCCACACCTCGGTCGATGGCTCCGGCCAGCAGGCGGCCATGGAAGGTGCGCAAGGTGCGACCGTTGGTCGTGGTGCCTTCGGGGAAGATCAGCAGCGGTCGAGCCAGGCCCAACTGCCCGGCGATCTGTTCGCGCAGGCGCTGGCTGTCGCCACCGCCCCGACGAATGAAAAGCGTGCCGGCTTTTTCCGCCAGCCAGCCGGCCACCGGCCAGTGGCGCACTTCGGCCTTGGACAGAAACGACAGCGGCATCAGCATGCCCAGCAGAGGGATGTCGGCCCAGGACACATGGTTGCTGACCCACAGCATCGGCCGCTGCGGCAGCTCGCCGATGACTTTTACGTCGAAGGGCAGGGCAGCGACCAAGCGCTTCATGAACAGGCAGGTCCAGCGTTGACGGCGCTCGATCGGCGTCTTGAAGCCCAGTCGCTCGCTCAAGGCAATCATGCTGGCCATCAGCATGCCCAGCGCCAGTACCAGCAGCAGTCGAGTCAGGCGGGCCAACACCCGCAACTTCGGCATCAGACCGCCGCCTTGAAGTGGCGAGCGTAGCGTGGGCACAGTTCGTCGCGCTTGAGCAGGATGAACACGTCAGCCACCTGGAAGTCCTCGTCCCAGCATGGCTCGCCGCAAATCTTCGCGCCCAGGCGCATGTAGGCTTTGAGCAGCGGTGGCATTTCGGCAATGACGTTAGTGGGCAGGGCCAGCTTCGGCAGCGGGTTTTTCGGCTCGGCACGCAGGTGCTCGGTGCACAGGTAACGGTCACGCAGGCGCTGCATCACCGCATGGGCCTGCACGCCGCCGTCCTGCATGGGGATGCTGGCGCAGCCCATCAGGTAGCTGTAGCGCCCCTCGTTGAGCACCTCGGCCAGTTCGCCCCAGAGCACGGCGATGGTGCCGCCGTTGCGGTAGTCGGGGGCCACGCAGGTACGGCCCAGTTCAAGGATCGGGCCTTGCAGTTGCAACAGGCCGTGCAGGCTGAATTCTTCTTCGCTGTAGAAACGGCCCAGGCTGCTGGCGGCCTGGTGGTCGAGCAGGCGGGTGGTGGCAACCAGTTCGCCGGTGCTCAGGTCGCGCACACCAATGTGGCGGCAGTGCACGTCGTAGTCGTCCATGTCCAGGCCCTGCTCGGCACCTTTGAGCTTGGCCTTGAATTCTGCGCTGAACACTTTGTAGCGCAGGGCCTGGGCTTCTTGCAGCGCCGCGGCGCCAACCAGGCGTTCGGCTTGCAGACGGCGTTCAGTGCTGTTGTCGCTAGCGTGAGCGATCCGAGTCATTGCGAGTCTCCATAAGCCAGCCATGAAGGGTTGCGGCCGGTCGGCTTTGTTGTGCAAAGTCAGCCTAGGTAGACGTGGTGTCACCCCTGTGAATCTTTGGTGATGCTTGCGTGACACCCCCTGAGCCTTCCCCGAAAGCCCCCAGCAAGGAGCTGTGCCATGGCCTGGTTGCAACGACTCAACGACCCGCTTCGCCACGCGCTGGCAGGCACCCTGGGCGAAACCTACGCCGGGCTGCTCGAGCGCCTCGGACCGGTTGCCCCGTTCGAACTCGCGGCACTGGGCGGGCGCGCGATGGCCACCCCTGGCCTGGCCTTTCTGGTGGGTTACCAGGCCGCTCTGCGGGTGCTTTGGCCCAGTGCGCCGCCCAGCCTTGGCGCCTTGTGTGCCACCGAGCGGCGCAGTGTGCGGCCAGCGGACATGCACACGCGGCTGGACGGCTTGCGGCTGACGGGCAGCAAGGACTTCGTTACCGCAGGCCTGGAGGCGGAGTGGTTGCTGGTGGCGGCGCGTAGCGAAGCGGCTGGCGCGGCGCCGCAACTGAACCTGGCGGTGGTTTATCCCGGTGAGCCGGGGGTGAAGCTGGAGCCACTGCCGACCCTGCCGCTGATGCCGGAAGTGGGCCATGGCCGATTGCTGCTGGAGCAGGCCGCGTGCGAGTTGCTGGCCGGTGACGGCTGGGATGCCTACGTGAAGCCGTTTCGCTCGCTGGAAGACTTGTATGTGCTCACGGCACTGACGGCCTGGTTGTATGGCGTGGGGCAGGAGAGCGCCTGGCCACAGGACTTGCGCCTGCAACTGCTGGGGTTGCTGGCAGGGTGTGCCGAGGGCAGCCGGCAGTGTGCTGACAGCACGGGTTGCCATTTGCTGCTGGGTGGGTTGTTCGCGCAGTTTCAGGCGTTGCGAGGGGCGATCGACGCGGCCTTGGCAGCAGGGCCGGTGCATTGGGCGCAAATCTGGCAGCGTGACCAAGGGGTGATGGCGTTGGCTGCGGCGGCGCGGGAGAAACGGTTGAACAAAGCTTGGGCGGCTGCCGGATTGTCATGAATGGCTGATAGCTTTGGGTGAACTTCTGAATCCTGGGGCCGCGTTGCTGCCCCAACAAAAGTGAGCCTGTATGGGGATGCTGAAAGGTCTGCTGCTGCTTTTGTGCATGGCCATGGCGCCCGCCTGGGCTGAAGAGTGGCCTGACCCGGAGTGGCAAAGCGACCCTGCCGCATTCGATTGGCAAGCCGTCGACGCCTACGCCTTCCCCGCACGCGCCCCCTCCGACCGTAGTGGCATCCGCACCGACGCCCTGCTGATCATCCGCGACGGTCGTATCGTCCACGAGCGCTACACCGCGCCCACCACTGCCGCCACCGCGCACCTGACCTGGTCGGTGAGCAAAAGCGTACTGGCCACGCTACTGGGGGTGGCCCAGGGCGAAGGCCGCTTTCAGCTGCAAGACGCGGTCAGCCGCTTCTATCCACCCATGCGCGCGCATCCGGGCGTGCGTATGGCCGACCTGCTGCACTGGGCCAGTGGCCTTGCCTGGCAGGAAGACTACGAGTACGCCCCGCTGAAATCCTCAGTGGTGGCCATGTTGTATACCCGTGGTCGTGCGGACATGGCGGCCTACACGGCCGCGCGGGGTACGTCGGCCAGCCCTGGGCAGCGATTTCTCTATTCCAGTGGCGACAGCAACCTGCTGGCCGCCGCGCTGCGCGGCATGCTCGATGCGGGCCAGTACCCGGATTACCCCTGGCAGGCACTGTTCACTCCGCTGGGTATCGACAGTGCGGTGTGGGAGCGTGACCGGGCAGGCACTTACGTGGGCTCTTCCTATCTGTACCTCAGTACCCGCGACCTGGCGCGTATCGGCCTGCTGATGCAGCGCGACGGCCGCTGGCAGGGCCGGCAACTGCTGCCCAAGGCCTGGATAGCCTTCAACCGCACACCGTTTGCCCAAGCCGAAGTGCTGAGCGGCGAGGCCAACCCTGGTGGGCACTGGTGGCTCAACCAGCCGCTGACCGACGCCCAACGGCCTTGGCCGAGTGCCCCCGCAGCTACCTTCGCCGCCCTTGGCCACTGGGGCCAGGCGCTGTACGTGCTACCGGAGCAAAAATTGGTGATCGTGCGTTACGCCGATGACCGCGACGGCAGCTATCAGCACGACGAACTGCTGAAGCGGGTGCTGGCGGCATTGGCCGGGGCGGGAGCATGAAGCGGTTAGCGCTGCTGGTGCTGGCGGGGCTGTTGTACTGGGCTTGGCAAGAGCGCCAGGCGCTGGCGGATTTCCCCGACATTCTCTCGGCCTACTCGGCCAAGGAATATTGTTCGTGCCGCTTTGTCATGGGCTTCGATCAGGCGTATTGCCGCGGTTACGTGAAGCAATGGCTGCCGCTGACCCTGCTGGAAGAAAACAGCTGGCAGCGCCAAGTGACCGCAGAGGGTCTGGGGCGGCGCAACCAGGCCGCTTGGCAAGGCGCGCGCGAGGGCTGCCGCTTGCTGCCATGAAGGCAGGCGGGTAAGGTTGGCGGCTTGGTTTCACGAGATCTGTCATGTTCAAGCTGCCCCGTCTGTTACCCGCCTTGCTGCTGGCTTTGTGCCTGCCCGCCCATGCCAATTGGCACCTTGATGGCGAGTCTTCACGCCTGTCGTTCATTACCGGCAAGAACGGCGACACCGCCGAAGTGCATCGCTTTCTGGTGTTGCACGGTACGGTCGACCGCAAGGGTGTGGCGGGGTTGAGCATCGAGATGGACTCGGTGAGCAGCGGCATCCCGCTGCGTGACGAGCAGATGCGCGACAACCTGTTCGAGGTCGAGCGATTCGCCGAGGCCACAGTGAAGGCGCAGATCGACCTGCGGCCGATCAATGACCTGGCCGACGGTGCGCAGATCGAGTTGCGCCTGCCGCTAACGGTTACCCTGCATGGCCAGTCGCACAGCTACAACGCCCTGCTACTGGCCACCCGCCTGGATGCGCGGCGCTTCCAGGTTGTAACCCTCGAGCCGCTGCTGCTGCGTGCCGAGGATTTCGGCTTGCTGCCTGGGCTGGAAAGCCTGCGCAAGTTTGCCAAGTTGAAGTCCATCAACCCATCGGTGCCGGTGAGTGCGGTGCTGATTTTCACCGCTCGCTGACATGGCGGGGCCAGTCTTCCCCTGGCGGGATGGCAACCAGTTCGAATTGCTGATCGACGGCCCCGCGTTCTTTCCACGCATGCTCAATGCGATCGAGCACGCGGAGTTTCAGGTGGACCTGGAACTGTACCTGGTCGAGGCCGGCGCCTGTGCCGAGGCGGTGGTCGAAGCGCTGGAGCAGGCCGCCCGGCGCGGCGTGCGGGTGCGTTGCCTGTTTGACGACTACGGCTCATTGGCTTTCAACAGCGCGCTGCGCCAACGCCTGTCGGACGCCGGCGTGTACCTGCGCTGGTACAACCGCCTGCGCTGGAAGCGTGGCCTGCGCAACCTGTATCGCGACCACCGCAAACTGCTGCTGGTGGACGAGCGTTGGGCAGTGGTGGGGGGCACGGGCGTTACCGACGAATTCTGGACGCCGGGCGAAGCGACCAGCGAATGGCACGAAGTGATGGTGCAGATGCAGGGGCCAGTGGTGAACGACTGGCAGTTGCTGTTCGATCGCCAGTGGCACGCCAACAACCGCCGCACCGCCTGGCGCCCTGCCGAGGGCTTTGGCCTGCCGCGCCTGCCCAAGGTGCCCGCACAAGGGCAAGGCATGGGCCGGGTCGCTTATGCCGACGCCCGCCAGCACCAGGACATCCTGCATGCGCTGGTGAGGGCGCTGAACAGCGGCAAGCAACGGGTGTGGCTGGCCACACCGTACTTCCTGCCGACCTGGAGCGTGCGCCGCTCGTTGCGCCGGGCCGCCAGCAAGGGGCTGGACGTGCGCCTGCTGCTGACCGGCCCCCGCACCGACCATCCCTCGGTGCGCTACGCCGGGCATCGCTACTACCCACGCCTGCTGCGCGCCGGGGTGCGGATTTTCGAGTACCAGCCGTGCTTCCTGCACCTGAAAATGGCGGTGGTGGACGACTGGGTCAGCGTCGGTTCGTGCAACTTCGACCACTGGAACCTGCGCTTCAACCTTGAAGCCAACATCGAGGCGCTGGACCCATCGTTGACGGCGGCGGTGGTGGCCAGCTTCGAGCGCGATTTTGCCCAATGCGAGGAAGTCGACCTTGCCCATTGGCATGCGCGCCCTTTGTGGCGCAGGGTGAAACAACGGATCTGGGGCTGGCTCGATCGGTTGGTGGTCAACTTCCTCGACCGTCGGGACTGACAGCGGCTATCGTGCAGTGACTATTCACAGTTAACCGAAGGAGTGGGCGTGATGACGGCGAAGAAAATTCTCATGCTGGTGGGCGACTACGTTGAAGATTATGAAGCGATGGTGCCGTTTCAGGCCCTGAGCATGGTCGGCCACACAGTGCATGCGGTGTGCCCGGAAAAGCTGGCCGGGCAGACTGTGCGCACCGCGATTCATGACTTCGAGGGTGAGCAGACCTACAGCGAAAAGCCTGGGCACAACTTTGCCCTGAATTATGACTTCGTGCGGGTGCGGCCCGAAAGTTACGACGCATTGCTGATCCCGGGTGGCCGTGCGCCAGAGTACCTGCGCCTGGATGAAAAGGTGCTGGAGCTGGTGCGGGCGTTCGACCAGGCCGGCAAGCCGATTGCGGCGGTGTGCCATGGCGCTCAGCTGCTGGCGGCGGCCGGGGTGCTCGAGGGGCGTGAGTGCAGTGCGTACCCGGCATGTGCGCCGGAAGTGCGATTGGCGGGCGGTACGTTCATCGATATCGCAGTGGACCAGGCGCATGTGGACGGCAACCTGGTCACTGCCCCCGCATGGCCAGCGCATCCGGCGTGGCTGGCGGCCTTCCTCAAAGTGCTGGGTACCCGTATCGCCTGATCGGGCCCCTTCGCAGGCACGCCTGCTCCCGCAGGTTTACCACCGCCCCCGGGAGCAGGCGTGTCAGGCTTAGGCAACCTGCTCAACCCAGTCATTGAGGTTGTAGTAGTTGGTCACCCGGGCAATCTTGCCGCAGTGGATGTAGAAGAAAGCCCCCGCCGGCAGTACATAGGTCTGCCCGTTGGCAGTTGGCAGCCCTTGGTCATCGGCCAAGTATTCGCCATGCACGGTGAACTCCGCTGCCGCGCGGCTGCCATCGGCGTTTTGCATCACCACGATGTCGGCCAGACGTTCGCGGTAGCAGCGGTTCATCTTGTCCATGAACGCAGCAAACCTGGCCTTGCCCATCTGCCGCTCGCCCTGGTTGATGTCGTGGATCACGTCCTCGCTGAGCAGCGCCAGAAAGCCCGGCATGTCGCCGGCGTTGAAGGCGGCGTAGTAAGCATTTACCAGTTCGGTAGCGGTCATGGAACAATACCTGTCGTGTAGGGAAAAGGCGGGTCGTTGCCTCGGATGATAGGGTTTCCCCTCAAGCCCGGCTTAGCCGAGCGCGTCATCCACATCGACAAAACGACCGCCAAGCATGGAAATACGCCTGTTGCACGGCGCCGCTATCGCGCCTTACATCGATGACCTCGCTCGCCTGCGCCTTACCGTGTTCCGCGAGTTTCCCTACCTTTACGACGGCACCCCGGAGTATGAGGCTGACTACCTGTCCAACTACGCCCGCTCCGGGCGCAGCCTGGTAGTGCTGGCGCTGGACGACGGCAAGGTGGTCGGTGCCTCTACCGGCCTGCCGCTGGTGGACGTCGCGCCCGAGTTCCAGCAGCCGTTCCTGGCCCAAGGCCGCGACCCCGCCAGTGTGTATTACTTTGGCGAATCGCTGGTGCTGCCCGAATACCGTGGCCAGGGCCTGGGGGTGCGCTTCTTCATCGAACGCGAGTCCTACGCGCACAAACTGGCCGAGTTCGATTACTGCGCGTTCTGCGCGGTGGAGCGGCCAGGCGTGCACCCGCGACGGCCAGCGGACTACAAACCCTTGCACGGCTTCTGGCGCAATCGCGGCTTTCTGCATGACCCGTCGCTACGCACCCGCTATGCCTGGCGCGACTTGGACGAACCGGAAAGCTCCGACAAGTTGATGTCGTTCTGGCTCAAGGCGCTGCCGATATGATTCGTATGGCGGCCTGCCAATACGCCATCGAACTGCATGAAACCTGGGACGCCTACGCCGACCATCTGCAACGCCTGTGTGCCGAGGCGGTAGAGGCGGGCGCTCGCTTGCTGTTGTTACCGGAGTACGCCGGGCTGGTGCTGAGTGGCCAGCTGAGTGCCGAGCAGCGAGGGGACCTGAAGGCTTCGATTGCCGGTATTCAGCCGCTGATCGAACCCTGGAAAGCACTGTGCGAGGGTCTTGCCCGGCGCTGGGGGATCTACCTGCAACCGGGTAGCGTGCCGGTGCTGGACAGCGATGGGCGCTACCGCAACCGTGCCTGGCTGTTCGGCCCCCAGGGTGTGCTGGGCTACCAGGACAAACTGATGATGACCCGGTTCGAGCGCGAACAGTGGGACATCGCTGCAGGCCAGGGGCTGCAGGTGTTCGACACCGAATTGGGTCGGCTGGGGATTCTGATCTGTTATGACAATGAGTTCCCCATGCTGGCCCGGCGTTTGGCCGAGGCTGGTGCCGACCTGATCCTGGCGCCGAGCTGTACCGATACCGAGGCCGGTTACCACCGGGTACGCATTGGCGCCCAGGCGCGGGCGCTGGAGAACCAGATCGCCGTGTTGCAGAGCCCTACGGTTGGGTTGGCACCCTGGTCACCGGCGTTGGACGAGAATATTGGCCGGGCAGGGTTGTTCGTGCCGCCGGATCACGGGATGCCGGGGGATGGGGTGGTGGCGTTGAGTGAGGCGCTGAGCCCAGATATCAGCCAGTGGCTGGTGTGTGAGGTGGACCTGGAGGAAGTGCGGCGGGTGAGGCGGGAAGGGCAGGTGTTTACCTGGCGGGACTGGCCGGAGCAGTTTGAAAGAGCCCTGTGATGACAGCAGTGGCCTCTTCGCGGGCAAGCCCGTTCCCACACGTACAGCGCAAGCCAGAAGGCTACGCGTTACCTGTGGGAGCGGGCGCCGCAGTTACATCTGGTTACTTCACTTCGACTGCCAGGCTTTGGGCAATCTTGCTCTGCCACAGGGCAGGGCCAGTGATGTGTACCGACTCACCGTTGCTATCGACGGCGACGGTAACCGGCATGTCCTTGACCTCGAACTCGTAGATCGCTTCCATGCCCAGCTCGGCGAAGGCCAGTACCTTCGACTTGCGGATGGCCTGGGCTACCAGGTAGGCAGCACCGCCAACGGCCATCAGGTACACGGCCTTGTTGTCCTTGATCGCCTCGATGGCGGTCGGGCCACGCTCGGACTTGCCGATCATGCCCAGCAGGCCGGTCTGCTCGAGGATCTGGCGGGTGAACTTGTCCATGCGAGTGGCGGTGGTCGGGCCGGCTGGGCCTACCACTTCGTCACCGACCGGGTCGACCGGGCCTACGTAGTAGATGAAGCGGCCTTTCAGGTCGACCGGCAGTTCTTCGCCACGGTTGAGCATTTCAACCATGCGCTTGTGCGCGGCATCGCGGCCGGTCAGCATCTTGCCGTTGAGCAGGATGGTTTCGCCCGGCTTCCAGCTGGCGACTTCTTCCGGGGTGATGTCGTCGAGGTTGACGCGACGGGCGCTTGGGCCGGCTTCCCAGACGATTTCCGGGTAGGCATCCAGCGACGGCGCTTCCAGTTCTGCCGGGCCGGAGCCATCGAGCACGAAGTGGGCGTGGCGGGTGGCGGCGCAGTTGGGGATCATGCACACCGGCAGGGAGGCGGCGTGGGTCGGGTAGTCCATGATCTTGACGTCGAGCACGGTGGTCAGGCCACCCAGGCCCTGGGCGCCGATGCCCAGCTGGTTGACCTTCTCGAACAGCTCCAGACGGATTTCTTCCAGGCGGTTTTGCGGGCCACGGGCTTTCAGCTCATGGATGTCGATGGACTCCATCAACACTTCCTTGGCCATTACCGCGGCTTTCTCGGCGGTACCGCCGATGCCGATGCCGAGCATGCCAGGCGGGCACCAGCCAGCGCCCATGGTCGGCACGGTCTTCAGCACCCAGTCGACGATCGAGTCGGACGGGTTGAGCATGGCCATCTTCGACTTGTTCTCCGAGCCGCCGCCCTTGGCTGCGACATCGACCTCGACCTTGTCGCCGGGGACGATGGAGTAGTGGATCACTGCCGGGGTGTTGTCCTTGGTGTTCTTGCGAGCACCGGCCGGGTCGGCCAGGATCGAGGCGCGCAGGACGTTTTCAGGCAGGTTGTAGGCGCGACGCACACCTTCGTTGATCATGTCGTCGACGCTCAGGGTGGCGCCGTCCCAGCGTACGTCCATGCCCACGCGCACGAACACGGTGACGATACCGGTGTCCTGGCAGATCGGGCGGTGGCCGGTGGCGCACATGCGCGAGTTGATCAGGATCTGGGCGATGGAATCGCGTGCAGCAGGCGACTCTTCACGCAGATAGGCCTCGTGCATGGCCTGGATGAAATCGACGGGGTGGTAGTACGAGATGAATTGCAGGGCGTCGGCGACGCTCTGAATCAGGTCGTCTTGCTTGATCACGGTCATGCAGCGCGCTCCTCTTAAAGACGGGAACATTCAAAAAGACGCTCGACATTGCCGACCAGCATGTCGAAGCGCCTTGCAAGGCGCCGGCAGGTCAGGCCGACGGAAAAAGGCGCGGCAGTATAGCGCGCATCCGTGGCGGACACACCTGCGGCCGGTCTGGACCATGGTCGGCAGCGGTCAGGCATCCTTTTTGCTGGCGTGCTCTGCTTGGCTTACAGTGAGCCTGGGATAGCAGGAGAAGTACCGAACATGCCCGAAATTTGCGTGGGCGAGCACCGTTGGGCGGTGCCGACTGGCAGCAACCTGCTCGATGCCCTGAACGAGGCCGGGTTGAATGTGCCCTACAGCTGCCGCGCCGGCAGTTGCCATGCCTGCCTGGTGCACTGCCTGGCGGGGCAACCGTTGGATGCCTTGCCCGAGGCGCTGGCGCTTGACAAGCATGCCCAGGGCTGGCGCCTGGCCTGTCAGTGCCGTGTGGTCGAGGACCTGCGCCTGGTGCTGTTCGACCCTCGGCACGACGGTGTGCCGGCCAAGGTCAGTGCGCTGGACTGGTTCGGCGATGTGCTGCGTTTGCGCCTGCAGCCACAGCGTGCGTTGCGCTATCAGGCGGGTCAGCATGTGGTGCTGTGGCTGGACGAGGTTGCACGGCCTTATTCCCTGGCCAGCCTGCCAGGTGAAGATGATCAACTTGAGTTTCATATCGACTGCCAGCGCCCTGGTGCCTTTTGTGACAAGGCGCGCGGTCTACGGGTTGGCGATGAAATGCGTCTGGGTGAATTGAGAGGGGGGGCTTTGCATTACGACCCGGACTGGCAGGAGCGGCCGCTGTGGTTGTTGGCAGCGGGCACCGGGTTGGCGCCATTGTGGGGCATCTTGCGCGAGTCGCTACGCCAGGGGCATCGGGGGGAAATTCGGCTGTTGCATGTGGCACGGGATCGGGCGGGGCACTATTTGGCGGAGCCATTGCAGCAGTTGCCAGGGGTGAAAGTCGAGTTGGTGCTGGCGGAACAGATGGATGATGCGCTGGCCGGGTTGCGGCTGGCGTCACGGCAGACGGTGGCGCTGGTGTGCGGGGCGCCGGGGAGTGTGGAGCGTTTTGCCCGGCGGCTGTTCATTGCCGGGGTGCCACGGGGGCAGGTGTTTGCTGATGTGTTTGTCGAGCATGCCTGAATAGCAGGGGGCCGCAAAGCGGCCCCCTTTGTAGCAGCAGATCAACCGACCAGCGGGTCACCGACATGCAGGATCTTCATGCCGTTGGTGCCACCGATGGTGTGGTAGCTGTCACCCTTGGTCAGGATCACCCAGTCACCTTGCTGCACCAGGCCACGCTTGAGCAGCTCGTCCACGGCTGCCTGGCTCACCTTGTCGGCCGGCAGCGAAGCCGGGTCGAAGGCAATCGGGTACACGCCACGGAACATGTTGGCGCGCGCCTGGGTAGCGCGGTGCGGCGACAGGGCGAAGATCGGCACGTGCGAACGCAGGCGCGACATGATCAGCGGGGTGTAGCCGCTTTCGGTCAGGGCGATGATCGCCTTCACGCCCGGGAAGTGGTTGGCGGTGTACATGGCCGCCAGGGCGATGCTTTCGTCGCAGCGCTCGAAGGTGGTGTGCAGGCGGTGGCTGGACTTCTGGCTGGTCGGGTGCTTTTCGGCACCCAGGCAGATGCGGGCCATGGCCTGGACGGCTTCGATCGGGTAGGAACCGGCGGCGCTTTCGGCCGACAGCATCACCGCGTCGGTGTTGTCCAGCACGGCGTTGGCCACGTCGGACACTTCGGCACGGGTCGGCATCGGGTTCTGGATCATCGACTCCATCATCTGGGTCGCCACGATCACCGCCTTGTTGTTGCGGCGGGCGTGCTGGATGATCTTCTTCTGGATGGCGATCAGCTCGGCGTCGCCGATTTCCACGCCCAGGTCGCCACGGGCAACCATCACTGCGTCGGAGGCGGCGATCAGCTTGTCGAGGGTCTCGTCGTCGGCAACCGCTTCGGCGCGTTCGATCTTGGCCACCAGCCAGGCGCTGCCACCGGACTCGTCACGCAGCTTGCGCGCGTATTCCATGTCGCTGGCGTCACGTGGGAAGGATACGGCCAGGTAGTCCAGGTCCATTTCCGCGGCCAGCTTGATGTCGGCCTTGTCTTTTTCGGTCAGGGCCGGTGCGGTCAGGCCGCCACCTTTACGGTTGATGCCTTTGTGGTCCGACAGCGGGCCACCGATGATCACCACGCAGTGCAGGGCGTCTGCAGTGGCGGTTTCGACGCGCATGACCACGCGACCATCGTCGAGCAGCAGCTCGTCACCAACGCCGCAGTCCTTGACCAGGTCGGGGTAGTCGATACCGACGATGTCCTGGTTGCCTTCGGTCAGCGGGTGGGCGGTGGAGAAGGTGAACTTGTCACCGATCTTCAATTCGATGCGCTTGTTGGCGAACTTGGCGATGCGGATCTTCGGACCCTGCAGGTCGCCCAGCAATGCAACATGGCGGCCGTTCTTGGCGGCGATGTCACGGATCAGGCGCGCGCGGGCCTTGTGCTCGTCCGGCGTGCCGTGGGAGAAGTTCAGGCGTGCCACGTCCAGGCCGGCAAGGATCAGCTGTTCGATCACTTCCGGCGAGTTGCTGGCGGGGCCAAGGGTGGCGACGATTTTGGTACGGCGGATGCTCATGCACAAACTCCTATAGTGAAGCGCAGCGAAAGGCTACTCCTGAATCTCGCTGTAGTCATTGTTCCGTTGCACTACCTGCGACCAAGGCAGGGTGGCATTTGAACGGGCAGGGTATCCTTGCAAAAGGGTGTGAAGATTTGCAGGCAAACGCCGATACACTGGCATCAAAGGAGATCCCCATGCGAGCCCTGATCGTTTTAGCCCTGGCCGTCAGCGCCGTC
>NZ_BCBQ01000085.1:0-28413 GCF_001320885.1 Pseudomonas sp. NBRC 111140 | reverse complement strand
CGGTGTGTGTGCGGAAAGATCTGACATTCAGGGCCTTACAGCGGGTGATCTGGTTGGCAAGGGTAAACCGGCAATGGTACAGGCTTTTTCAGCGAGATGCAGGCGCAGGCATTGGGGCATGTTCGCGCAGCCTGGCGGCAAAGGTGGAGCCGTGCGGCGTTAACCACTAGAATGCGCGGCCCTCGACAAACGCCTCTAGCCGTGACCCGTACGATGAATGTGTCCAGCCCAGTCCCCTATGTAAAGCAACAGCTGATCTACCTCCTTTATGGCGAGCGCCGGATCTATCAGCTGGAGGCCAAACTCAGCATCCTCACCGCCATGGCGCGTTGCAAACCGGCTGAGCTGCCAGTGATCCGTGTACTTACCGATCAGCCACAGGCTTTTGCTGGCTGGCCGGTGGAAGTGATCACGCTGGACGAGCAGACCTTGCAGGCCTGGACCGGCGACGGCGGCTACACCCACCGGCGCAAGGCCTGCGCCATTGCTCAGGCCGGGCAGTGGGCGGACAAGACCGTGTTCATCGATACCGATACGGTGTTCCTGCAATCGCCGTTGAAGCTGTTCAGCCAGGTCGATGCCGGCCAGTTCCTGGTCGATGAAGTGGAGACGAGCTGGGCCGAGGCGTCGCGCAGCAGTGACTACCTTCGCTTCAGCGCCGGGCTGGCCGAGGCTGGAAATGCGCCGGCCGATGATTTGCGGCTCTGCAACAGCGGCGTCATGGGTTTCACCCGCTGCAATGTCGGCATTGCCGAGCGCGCCATCCCACGCATCGATGCCTGGACGCCCTACACCGGTGACCTGCACACCATCGAACAGATCGCCTTTTCCTTCGAATTGCACGAGGCGCAGGTCAACGAAGCGCGTGGGGTGATCAGCCACTACTTCGCGATGAAACAGTACGTGCATGCCATCCTGGAAATCTTCTTCGCCAAGCACGGCGAGGGCTTCCATCCGCAGATGCCAAGCCTGGCCCTCAAGGTGCCGGCGTATCGTCCTGTGCCTTCGTGGCTGGCGCGGTTGTCGGTGAAGTGGAGCCTGAAGCGGGTGCCGCGCGAGCTGCGGGGCATCGGCCGCAAGCTGCTGTACGGCAGCGTGATGAGCAATGATGACTACCAGCGCGCGTGCAAAGTGATCTGGTGGCGGTCGGCAATCGAAGACATGCGCAAGCTGGACGGCTTCGACTGGCGCGAGGAGTGGCCTGAAGGGCTGCCGCGCCTTGGTCGGCACGACGAGCGTGCGTTCAGCGAAATTGCCCGGGACAGCCTGAAGGTTTCCTGAGCCAGGGCCCGACGCGGGGTGATAGGGTAGAGGGCCGTTTTCAAGGAGCCCCGACATGGACCCGATCACCACGCTCGCTACCCGCCTGGGGGAACACCTGCGCCGTTTCAATGCGCAGGTGACCACCGCCGAATCCTGCACTGGCGGTGGCATTGCCGAAGCCATTACCCGCGTACCTGGCAGCTCGGCCTGGTTCGAAGTTGGCTACGTGACCTATTCCAACGCCCAGAAAACCCGTTTGCTGAGTGTGCCCGAGGTGTTGTTCGGCCAGGTGGGCGCGGTCAGCCAGGAAGTCGTCGAAGCCATGGTCCGCGGGGCCCAGGCTGCCAGCGGGGCGCGCTTTGCCGTGGCGGTGAGCGGGGTGGCCGGGCCTGACGGAGGCTCGCCGGCCAAACCGGTAGGTACCGTGTGGCTGGCTTGGGGCGATGGCAGCCGGGTGTTCAGCGAGCGCCGCCAGTTTGACGGAGACCGCGAAGCAGTGCGCCGACAGACGGTGATCGCCGCGTTAGACGGCTTGTTACAGCTTGGTGCCGAGTAAATCGACGACAGGGGTTTGCGCGGGCGCCGGCCTGTGGAATAATACTGGCTACTTATACAGGTATTCCGGCCGTCAGGGCCAAGTCGAACACGTGAGGATTTCAATGGACGACAACAAGAAGCGCGCCTTGGCTGCGGCCCTGGGTCAGATCGAACGTCAATTCGGTAAAGGCGCGGTCATGCGCATGGGTGACCAGGAGCGTCAAGGCATTCCGGCCATCTCCACCGGCTCGCTGGGCCTGGACATCGCCCTGGGCATCGGCGGCCTGCCAAAAGGCCGTATCGTCGAGATCTACGGCCCGGAATCGTCGGGCAAGACCACGCTGACCCTGTCGGTCATCGCGGAAGCTCAGAAAAACGGTGCTACCTGCGCCTTCGTCGACGCCGAACACGCCCTCGACCCTGAGTACGCCGGCAAGCTGGGCGTCAACGTCGACGACCTGCTGGTTTCGCAGCCGGACACTGGCGAACAGGCCCTGGAAATCACCGACATGCTGGTGCGCTCCAACGCCGTTGACGTGATCATCGTCGACTCCGTGGCCGCGTTGGTGCCGAAGGCCGAGATCGAAGGCGAGATGGGTGACATGCACGTCGGCCTGCAGGCTCGCCTGATGTCCCAGGCGCTGCGCAAGATCACTGGTAACATCAAGAACGCCAACTGCCTGGTCATCTTCATCAACCAGATCCGTATGAAGATTGGCGTGATGTTCGGCAGCCCGGAAACCACCACCGGTGGTAACGCCCTGAAGTTCTACGCCTCGGTGCGTCTGGATATCCGTCGTACCGGCGCGGTCAAGGAAGGCGACGAAGTGGTCGGTAGCGAAACCCGCGTCAAGATCGTCAAGAACAAGGTATCGCCTCCGTTCCGTCAGGCCGAGTTCCAGATTCTTTACGGCAAAGGTATCTACCGTAACGGCGAGATCATTGACCTGGGTGTGTCTCAGGGCCTGGTCGAGAAATCCGGTGCCTGGTACGCCTACCAGGGCAACAAGATCGGTCAAGGTAAAGCCAACGCTGCCAAGTATCTGGCGGAAAACCCGGCTATTGGTGCCGAGATCGAGAAGCAGATCCGTGACAAGCTGTTGAAAGCCGGTGCTGCCGCTGAAGCCGGCAAGGCTGCCGCCGTTGATGCCAGTGCCGACGATGTGGCTGACGCCGAAGCCGGTTATTGATTGCGCGGTAGATAGCCAATATGTCCGCCGTACTCGACACCCCCGTCGCCATCCGGCGGACAGCCATGGACCTGCTCGCGCGACGTGAGCACGGTCGCGTCGAGCTGACGCGCAAGTTGCGTCAGCGCGGCGCTTCGGACGAGTTGATAGAGCCTGAGCTCGACCGGCTCGCCGAAGAAGGGCTGCTGAGTGAAGCCCGTTACCTCGAAAGCTTCATCCGCTATCGTTCAGGCTCTGGCTACGGTCCTTCGCGTATTCGTGAGGAGCTGGGGCAGCGTGGCTTGGCGCGTGCTGATATCGAGCAGGCATTGCGCGAGAGCGAAGTGGATTGGCGCGAGCGTATGCATGACGTATGGCAGCGCAAGTTTGCCGGGCAGCGCCCGCAAGACCCGCGCAGCCGTGCCCAGCAGACCCGGTTTTTGGCTTACCGTGGGTTCCCCATGGACATGATCGGCCGCCTGCTCAGTGGGCGTGATCTCGACGATTACTGAGCATTGCTGAAAGGCTGAGGCCGCTTTGCGGCCCCCCTGCAGCAAACACCTATGAACTGACCTTCAACGCCTCCCTGGCCCGCTGCGTGGTATGCATGGGTTGCGGCTTGGCCCAGTTCTCGGGCAAGTTGATGAAATCCACCAACTCGCGCAGCCTGCCCTGGTCGCGGCCATTGAAGGCGAATGACAGGCGGGTCAGGTGATTGAAATTGCCTACTTCATGCTCGGCACTGCTATCAGCTTGCTGGTGATATTTGCCACTCAGGCGCAGGTCGGCAAAGCCTTCTTGGATGTCATACAGCGCGGCCTCGCTGAGCGGGTGATGCATGCGGATAACGAACTGGCTCTTGAGCCAGCGGCTGGAATGGTAGTTGCTGTAGAACTGGTTGATTTCCTCCACTGCCTCGTCGGCACTGTGCACCAGGCGCACCAGCTTCAGATCGCTGGGCAGGATGTAGCGGTTTTCTTCCAACTGGCGGCTGATGAAGTCCAGGCAGTCGCGCCAGAAGCTACCGCCTGGCGAGTCCAGCAGTACCACCGGTACCAGCGGGCTCTTGCCAGTCTGGATCAGGGTCAGGACCTCCAGCGCTTCATCAAGGGTGCCGAAGCCGCCGGGGCACAATACCAAAGCGTCGGCTTCCTTGACGAAGAACAGTTTGCGGATGAAGAAGAAATGGAACGGCAGCAGTTTGTTGGTGCCATCCACCGTGGGGTTGGCATGTTGTTCGAAGGGCAGGGTGATATTGAAGCCCAGGCTGTGGGCACTGCCGGCACCCTCGTGAGCGGCGGCCATGATACCGCCGCCGGCGCCGGTGATGACCATCAAGTCGGAGCGCGCCAGGGTGGCACCCAGCTCGCGGGCCAGGGCGTACATGGGGTGTTCCAGCGGGGTGCGCGCCGAACCGAACACGGTCACCTTGCGTCGGCCTTTGTAGCGCTGCAGGGTGCGGAACGAGTGGTCCAGCTCGCGCAGGGCCTGCAGGGTAATCTTGGCGTTCCAGCGGTCGCTGTCGTCGTGGGCCATGCGCAGGATGGTCAGCATCATGTCGCGGTACAGCGGCAGGTTGGGGCTGTCAGGTGCAACCAGTTGCAGTTGTGCGTCGATGTGGTTCAGGTCGATGTTGTTGTCACGGAAGTGGTTGAACAGCAGTTCATTCGATTGGTAAGGCATGCAACGTCTCCTTCTGCACCAATACCTCTGACCTCAATCTAGACCCTCGCGACCGATTGTGCCGGGCTGTTTGCCACCGCCGCCCGTCGGCATGCGGCCACCGGCCGCATGGGTTTGGTTAACTGGTAGGGCGAAACGTATCGATGCAGGAGGTGGCGGTATGCATCGCTTGATCATCGAGGTGGACCGGCAGCTCTTTCAGCAGCTGGAGAACGCGGCCCAGGTGCATCACCTGAGCCTTGAGGCCGAGTGCCGCCGCAGGTTGGCGGGGCTGGAGTGTCAGTCGCGCTATTTGCAGGCGTTACTGGCCGAGATGCGCGCCGACGCCGCCGAAGGGCACTGGAGTGCCCGCGAGGACGAGAAGGTATAGCTGGGAGGGCTGCCTTTACTTCTTCTTGTTGCCGGCAACGCAACTGGCACTGTCGAAGGCCTGGTCCATGATCGGCTGGTTGGTCTTGTAAACCGTGAAACGGTAGACCATCACCGCGCCCTTGGACATCAGGTTGCGAAAACCGCTATTGCGGCAGACGCTGTCGCCCAGTTGGCTACGCACCTGTGCAGGGTTGGCCTGCATGCGTTCAGCGTGGCTCTGGCGCACGCTCAGGTGGTTGACCAGCGCCTTGCCTTCAACGGTGTAACCCTGATCGAGGATGTCCTCGTTGATCGCACGCGGGGTGCCGACGCTGCTCTCTTTGGCAACCTTCTCCAGCATCTTGTTCAGGTCGTAATCCTGCTTGGAAGCCGCCTGGGCTGCCAGAGGCAGGGCGAGCAACAGGCTCAGGGCGGGGGCGATAAGGCGCAGCATGAATCTCTCCTGGTTCGATGACTGGCGCTTTGACATGCGCGGGTCGACGGCGTTCCGTGAAATCGCGCGGTGGTCACTACCGGGCGCGATAAAACCCCGATTATAAGGGCCACCTTGCCGCCTGCACAGCAATTGCCCCCTGTTCTGGTAGACTGGCACCCTTGTTTTCTCCGAGTCATCCTTGTGCCCATTTCCAACCTGTCCAGAGGCCTGCCGGCATGAGCCATGCGGTAGCGCGCCTGCGCGCCGAACGCCTGGCCCGCAGCAACAAGCCTTTCATCGCCCGTGGCTCGCGAGCAGAGCGTTGCCCGGATTGCCGGGTCATCGCTACCCATTGCCTGTGTGCCTGGAAGCCCCGGGTGCAGGCTGACGCCGGTGTATGCCTGCTGATGCATGACACCGAGCCGCTGAAGCCCACCAACACCGGCTGGCTGATTGCCGACCTGATCGAAGACACCGCGGCCTTCGGCTGGTTGCGCACCTCGGTTGACGAGCGCCTGCTGGCCTTGCTCGACGACCCGCGCTGGCAGCCCTATATCGTTTTCCCGGGCGAGTTCGTTGCTCAGGAGCGGGTGGTCAGCGAGGTGGTGCGCGAACCTGGCAAGCGCCCGCTGTTCATCCTGTTGGATGCCACCTGGACCGAAGCACGCAAGATGTTCCGCAAAAGCCCGTACCTGGACCGTTTTCCGGTGCTGAGCCTGCAGGCCGAACAAATGTCGCGCTACCGCTTGCGTCGCTCCAAGCGCGACGATCATTTCTGCACGGCGGAAGTCGCGGCCATGTGCCTGGACCTGGCCGGTGACAGCCAGGCCTCCCAGGCGCTGGATGCGTACCTGGATGTGTTCAGCCTGCATTACCTGAGCGGCAAGCAGCGCCTGCCGCTGGACGAGCAGGACGACACCCACCAACGTTTGCATACCTTCCTATAGTCCAAGGGGCACAACCCCTGCTTTGGTTCATAATGACGGAGCTGGCAGCCAGGGTGGGCGAGACGGCAGGGCGATTGGCTTGACCACCCTTGACCGTGCTCGGCATCCTTGGCGCCGATTCCCCGCCGGGCGCCTCCTTTACCCCAAAGCGCCTGGCACAGAACAGGATCCTTAGATCGATGGCCACTTACGAAATCCTGATTGCCGATGACCACCCACTGTTCCGTGGCGCCCTGCGCCAGGCCGTTACCCTTGGCCTGGGCCCGGATGTACGCCTGGTCGAAGTCGCGAGCATTGCCGAACTGGAAACCCGCCTGAGCGAAAAAGCCGACTGGGACCTGGTGCTGCTGGACTTGAACATGCCGGGTGCCTACGGTTTTTCCGGGCTGGTGCTGTTGCGTGGGCAATACCCGCAGATCCCCGTGGTAATGGTTTCGGCGCAGGAAGAGGCCGCCGTGGTGGTCAAGTCCCGCGAGTTTGGCGCCAGTGGTTTCATTCCCAAATCCAGCCCCCTGGAAGTGATCCAGGATGCGGTGCGCAAGGTGCTCGATGGCGAGGTCTGGTGGCCGCCGCAGGCGTTCGAGAAGGTGGATGTCTCGGCCGAGGCCAAGGCCGCCAGCGAGGGCTTGGCCAGCCTCACGCCGCAGCAGTTCCGCGTACTGACCATGGTCTGCGAAGGCCTGCTGAACAAGCAGATCGCCTATGAGCTGAGCGTGTCGGAAGCGACCATCAAGGCCCACGTTACCGCGATCTTCCGCAAGCTGGGCGTGCGTACCCGGACCCAGGCCGCGCTGCTGCTGCAACAACTTGAATCGGTTGCCAGCAACTGACTGCGCGTGGCTTCACGCTTTTTTGACCCGAGCCGGTCTAGTCTGCTGGCCTTTCTGTTGTGAAGTGACTCACATGACATCGCCATTCAAAGGCCAGACCGGCCTCAAACGCATCTTCAACGCCGCCGGCTACTCGCTGGACGGCCTGCGCGCCGCCTTCAAGGGCGAGGCCGCATTCCGCCAGCTGGTGCTGCTCAACGTGCTGCTGATCCCGATAGCCTTCTGGCTGCCGGTCAGCCGTGCCGAGCGGGCAATCATGATCGCGGTGTGCCTGCTGGGGCTGATCGTCGAGCTGTTCAATTCGGCGGTAGAGGCGGCCATCGACCGCATTTCGCTGGAGCGCCACCCGCTGTCGAAAAATGCCAAGGACATGGGCAGCGCCGCACAACTGGTGGCACTGACCATGGTGGCGCTGGTGTGGGGCGTGATCCTGCTTTAAGCGATTGGCGGCAACACGATTTCGTCACTGCGGGTAAAGCCCGCAGTGAAGTTGCGGCATAGCTCGAGAAACTCACGCATGGCCGACGTCTGGTATTTCTGTTTGTGCCAGATGAAGTAGAACTGGCGCATCAGGTCCAGTTCCGGGGTTTCCACGGGTACCAGGCTGCCACGGCGGAAGGCGTCACGCAGGGCCAGGCGTGAAATGCAACCGATACCCAGGCCCGATTCCACTGCGCGCTTGATCGCTTCGGTGTGCTCCAGCTCCAGGCGGATATTGAGGTTGGCGCGGTGATGGCGCATGGCCTGGTCGAAGGTCAGGCGTGTGCCCGAGCCTTGCTCGCGCAGGATCCACGCTTCTTGCGAAAGGTTGTCTATATCGGCTCGGCCCAGCTTGGCCAGCGGATGCTGCGGCGCGCAGAACACCACCAGTTCGTCCTCGACCCACGGCTGCACTTCCAGGTCCGGGTGGTTGCAGTCGCCTTCGATTAGACCCAGATCAATTTCGTAGTGCGCTACCTGTTGCACGATATGCACAGTGTTCTGTACGTGCAGCTTTACCTGGCTTTCCGGGTGGGTCTGCATGAAGCTGCCAATCAGCAGGGTGGCCAGGTAGTTGCCGATGGTCAGCGTGGCGCCGACCGCCAGCGAACCGAAACCGGACTTGCCGTTGAGCAGGTCTTCGATTTCCTTGGCCTGGTCGAGCAGGGCCACCGCTTGTGGCAGCAGTTGATGGCCCAGGGCATTGAGGGCCAGGCGTTTGCCGGCACGGTCGAACAGTTGGCAGCTCGATTGCCGCTCCAGCTCGGTGATGGAGGTGCTGGCGGCCGACTGCGACAGCGACAGCAGGCTAGCGGCCCGAGAGACGCTTTGGTGCTGAGCGACGGCGACGAAGACTTGCAGTTGACGAAGTGTGAATCGCATATCGATATAACCGATAACACATATCTTGATAATCCAGTTAACAGATATTGTCGCTGCCCCTAAACTATCGCGCAACTGCGCGTTTTGCGCGCCGCGTTTTTCTTCAGGAGCCCCATCGATGAGCAACATGAACCACGAACGTGTCCTCAGTGTGCACCACTGGAACGACACCCTGTTCAGCTTCAAGTGCACCCGCGACCCGGGGCTGCGCTTCGAGAACGGTCAGTTCGTGATGATCGGCCTGCAGCAGGAAAGCGGCCGCCCGCTCATGCGTGCCTATTCCATCGCCTCGCCAAACTGGGAAGAGCACCTGGAATTCTTCAGCATCAAGGTGCCGGACGGCCCGTTGACCTCGCAGTTGCAGCACTTGAAGGAAGGCGATGAGATCATCATCAGCAAGAAGCCTACCGGTACCCTGGTGCTCGACGACCTGAACCCAGGCAAGCACCTGTACCTGCTGAGCACCGGTACTGGCCTGGCGCCGTTCATGAGCGTCATCCAGGACCCGGAAACCTACGAGCGCTTCGAAAAAGTCATCCTGGTGCACGGCGTGCGCTACGTGAACGAAGTGGCCTACCGCGAGTTCATCACCGAGCACCTGCCGCAGAACGAGTTCTTCGGTGAGTCGGTCCGCGAAAAGCTGATCTACTACCCGACCGTGACCCGCGAGCCGTTCGAAAACCAGGGCCGCCTGACCGACCTGATGCGCAGCGGCAAGCTGTTCAGCGACATCGGCCTGCCACCGATCAATCCGCAGGACGACCGCGCGATGATCTGCGGCAGCCCGAGCATGCTCGACGAGACCAGCGAAGTGCTGGACAGCTTCGGCTTGAAAGTCTCTGCCCGCATGCGCGAGCCGGGTGATTACCTGATCGAACGAGCCTTCGTCGAGAAGTAAGGCGCAGGCTGGTACAAGAAGGCGACCCTGGGGTCGCCTTTTTTATACCTGTGAGCTTTGCATTGTCTGTACTGGCCTTTTCGCGGGTACAGGCAAAACACAATCTATTCGACGCGCGTCTCGCCGCTGTACACCAGAATCGCCCGGCACCGCTTGCACAGGTAGCGCCGCCCCTGGCGCACCAGCTTGTGCCGCTGCGCGGTAAACGGGAAATCACCTTGCGGGCACGGGCAACGGTAGATGTAGCGGGTCGTCGCGCGCCGTTGCACCTCATAGTTGTGGCAACGGTTGGGTGGTAGCTCGTACACCCCGCGCATGATCAGCTGCCACTCCTCGCCATGGGCCTGGATGCTGTCGCCGAACAGTTGGTGGGCTACCAGATGTGCCACTTCATGGGCCACGGTCTGGCGCAGGAAGTCTTCCTGGTTTTCACGGTAGAGCTGCAGGTTGAAGCGCAGCAGGTTTTCGTGCAGGTGGGCGACACCTGCTTTCTGCCCGCGCAGCTTGAAGCTGACTTCCGGGCGCGGGAAGGGGCGTTTGAAAAAGGTTTCGGCTTGCTGGTAACAGGTTTCGACGCGTTCTTTGAGCAGCTCGGGCATGGTGGGGCGGTTCTCCTGACCGGGCATTATGCCGCAAGCATCGGCGGCCTGCCGAGCCACCGGTCAGCGCACAGCCAGAGGCCGCCTTGCGGCGGCCCCTGGTTGATGCCCCAGTGTTGGTTGAGTCTGTTCTAGTTGGTGTAGACGGGCCCCACGCCCAGTCCCCAGATAATCACCGTGGCGGCCATGATCGCCACCAATACCACAAGGCCCACCGCCAGCACCGAGCTGGAGAACAGGAAGCCTTCGTCGGACGGTATGTTCATGAACGTCGGCAAGCCGACATACAGCAAATACACCGTGTAGCAGATGGCGGCGGTGCCGATCAGCATGCCCAGCCACAGGTGCGGGTACAGTGCCGCGAGGCCACCGATGAACAAGGGGGTGGCAGTGTAGGTGGCAAAGGCGATGCACTGAGCCATGGAGGGGTTGGCGTCGTAGGTGCGAGCCATCCAATGGATGAACGCGCCCATTACCGCCACCCCGGCGAGCATGGCCAGGTACGACATGATGCTCATCCAGATGGCGCTTTCCATGGTCAGCATCACTGCCGGCCGGTCGCCGATCACCCAGCCCACCTGGGTTGTGCCAATAAAGGCTGAAATGGCAGGGATTGCCGCCAGGATCAGGGTGTGCGTCAGGTACATGTGGCTGATGGTTTCTTCTTCGCCACGAATTTCCCGCCATTCCTGATCGGGATGGGTAAACAGCCCCACAACGTGATGAATCATGCCGATCACTCCTCTCAATGTTGCCAAACGCCCCCCAGATGGAGCGCAAGCGGCCCGAGGCCCGAACACCGATGCAAGCGGTAATGTGGCCTTATGTCGCAGTATAGGAAGCGGTTACCGGCACAAACCGTGCTTTTTAGAGCAAATTGCGCTGTAAGGCGTGCTGTTGATTACATTGAAGTCTTTATCGGAATGCCTACAGCGATGCCGCGTTTGTGCGTAAAATAGCCGGCTTTTGTCACACCTCGCGGATCCAAGCGCTATGGGCACCCTCTCGGTCAACCAGAACAAACTGCAAAAACGCCTGCGTCGTCTCGCCGGCGAAGCCATCACCGACTACAACATGATCGAGGATGGCGACAAGGTCATGGTCTGCCTGTCCGGCGGCAAGGACAGCTACACCATGCTCGACGTTCTGTTGCACCTGCAGAAGGTGGCGCCGATCAAGTTCGAGATCGTCGCGGTGAACATGGACCAGAAGCAGCCGGGCTTCCCCGAGCATGTGCTGCCGGCCTACCTCAAGGAGCTGGGCGTCGAGTACCACATCGTCGAGAAAGATACCTACTCGGTAGTCAAGGAGCTGGTGCCCGAGGGCAAGACCACCTGCTCGCTGTGTTCGCGCCTGCGCCGTGGCACCCTGTACACCTTCGCCGACGAAATCGGCGCGACCAAGATGGCGTTGGGGCACCACCGCGACGACATCGTCGAAACCTTCTTCCTCAACATGTTCTTCAACGGCGCGCTCAAGGGCATGCCGCCGAAGCTGCGTGCCGACGACGGCCGCAACGTGGTGATCCGGCCGCTGGCCTACTGCAGCGAGAAGGACATCCAGGCTTACTCGGACATGAAGGAATTTCCGATCATCCCGTGCAACCTGTGCGGCTCGCAGGAAAACCTGCAGCGCCAGGTGGTCAAGGACATGCTGGTGGAGTGGGAGCGCAAGCACCCGGGCCGTACCGAGAGTATCTTCCGGGCGCTGCAGAACGTGGCGCCATCGCAACTGGCCGACCGCAACCTGTTCGATTTCACCAGCCTGAAGATCGACGAAAACGCCACCCCGCGTTTTCTCGATGTGCTGAACATCTGAGCCTATGCGCGATTACCAGTGGCTGCACGAGTACTGCCTGAACCGCTTTGGCTCGGCCCAGGCCTTGGAGGCCTTTCTGCCGCAGCCGCGCACCCCGGCGCAATTGCGCGACATCAGTGACGACCGCTACCTGTCGACCCTGGCTTTGCGCGTGTTCCGCGCCGGGCTCAAGCACAGCCTGGTAGATGCCAAGTGGCCGGCGTTCGAGCAGGTGTTCTTCGGCTTCGACCCGGAAAAGGTAGTGCTGATGGGCGCCGAGCACCTGGAGCGGCTGATGCATGACGAGCGCATCATCCGCCACCTGGGCAAGCTCAAGAGCGTGCCGCGCAATGCGCAGATGATCCTCGACGTGGCCAAGGAAAAGGGCAGTTTCGGCGCGTTCATCGCCGACTGGCCGGTGACCGATATCGTCGGCTTGTGGAAGTACCTGGCCAAGCATGGCAACCAGTTGGGCGGGTTGTCGGCGCCGCGTTTTCTGCGCATGGTTGGCAAGGACACCTTCATCCCTACCGATGACATGGCGGCGGCGTTGATCGCGCAGAAGGTGATCGACAAGCAACCGACCAGCCAGCGTGACCTGGCCTTGGTGCAGCAGGCATTCAACCAGTGGCACGCAGAGAGCGGTCGGCCGCTGTGCCAGTTGTCGGTGATGCTGGCGCATACCGTCAACCATTGACGGGTGTGTTGGTTTCTTCGCGGGCAAGCCCGCGAAGCGTCTAACTGCCTTCGCCCGCCAGGCGCCGCTCATGCTGGAACTTCCAGCGCACATAGAGCAGCCCGGCAATGAACAGCCCCAGGCTCACCAGCACTTCAACCCAGCCAAATACCGCTCGCGCCGGGTCGAATGCCGCCAGCACGCCCTTGATGAAATAGATATTCACCACGAAGCAGGTCCAGGCATGTGCCCGGGCGCTGCCTGTCAGCATGCCTGGCAGCAGCAACAGCAACGGCACCAGTTCGATCGCCAGGATCACCTCGACCCGCGCACCATGCAGGTTGGCGAACCACAGGTTGTTCACCACCAGCAGGGCGATCAGGCCGAAGAAGAACGCCAGGCTCAACGCCCGCGTCAGGCGCAGGCGAGGTGCCAGCCATTCCAGCGGCGGCAACACCTTGGGCTTTTTAGCCACGCGCGGCCTCCAGGGCCTTGGCCGTGGTCGCCAGGCGTTGGCCCAAGGCGCGGCACAGGGCAATCTCGTGTTGGTCGAGTTCACGTTTGCCATCGGCACCGGCGTGGTGGCTGGCGCCGTAAGGGGTGCCGCCGCCACGGGTTTCGAGCAGCGCCGACTCGCTGTAGGGCAGCCCCATTACCAGCATGCCGTGGTGCATCAGTGGCAGCATCATCGACAGCAGGGTGGTTTCCTGGCCGCCGTGCAGGCTGGCGGTGGAGGTGAACACGCCCGCTGGCTTGCCGACCAGCTCACCGCCCAGCCACAGGCTGCTGGTGCCATCCAGGAAGTACTTCAGCGGCGCCGCCATGTTGCCGAAGCGGGTCGGGCTGCCCAGTACAAGGCCGGCGCAATGGCGCAGGTCGTCGAGGGTGGCGTACAGCGCGCCACTGGTTGGGATATCCGGGGCCACCGCTTCGCATTCGGTGGAAATCGCCGGCACCGTGCGCAAGCGTGCCTCCATGCCGGCCAGCTCGATGCCGCGAGCGATGTGCCGGGCCATTTCGCTGGTGGAACCATGGCGGCTGTAATACAGCACCAGGATGTAGGGCACGCTCACGGCAGGATCTCCAGCACTTTTTCCGGTGGGCGACCGACCACGGCCTTGTCACCGGCGACCAGAATCGGCCGTTCGATCAGCTTGGGGTGCTGGGCCATGGCTTCGATCAGTTGCGCGTCGGTCAGTGCCGGGTCGGCCAGGTTGAGCGCTTTGTATTCGTCCTCGCCGGTACGCAGCAATTGGCGTGGGGCGATGCCCAGCTTGCCGAGCAGGGCCTTGAGGGTGGCTGCGTCGGGCGGGGTTTCGAGGTAGCGCACGATGGTCGGTGCCAGGCCGCGGGCTTCGAGCAGTTCCAGCGCGCCGCGGGATTTCGAGCAGCGCGGGTTATGATAGAGCGTGAGGTCAGTCATGTCGGGTCGCATCCAGCTGGGTGTGGCGGCTATTCTAACCGCAGCGACTGACCAATTTGCTTTAAAACTCGAGAAGGATTGACCCATGGCAAGGCGTCTGGCAGCAGTACTGGCCATCACCGCGAGCCTGTTGCTCGGTGGTTGCGGTGCCGATTATGGCGTGGACCAATACGGTAATACGGTTAAGGCCGAACAGATCGAAGGGCACTGGCTGGTGCTCAATTACTGGGCTGAATGGTGCGGGCCGTGCCGTACCGAGATCCCGGAACTGAACGCAGCGGCCAAGCAGTGGGCGGCTGATGGCATCAAGGTGGTGGGGGTGAACTTCGATGGTTTGCAGGGGCAGGACTTGAAGCAGGCCGCTGAAACCCTGGGTATCGGTTTCACCGTGCTGGCCCAGGACCCGGCCGAGCGCTATGACCTGCCGCGCAGCGAGGCGCTGCCGGTGACCTACATCATCGATGACAAAGGCAAGGTGCGTGAGCAGTTGCTGGGCGAGCAGACGCTGGAAGGGCTGCAAGCCAAGATCAAGGCGCTGAAAGGCGCCTGATGCAGTTGGGGCCGCAAAGCGGCCCCATTGATTATCAGCCTTCTTCAGGCCAGAAGCGCAGCGGCTTGCCCTCGGCCGGCCAGAAGCGCATCTGCTCCACCGGCGATACGTCCCAACGCTCTACCGTTTCCAGCGCCTGCAGGAAGCGCTTTTCTTGCTCCATCAGCGCCGGTGCGCACAGCTTGCGGGTCTTGCCGACCTTGCCGAAGCTCAGGTGCTCGCCATCGAGCGTGTACGGTGCAAACCAGTGGTTGCAGCCGCCGTTGCCGTAGGCACGGCCGTCGCTGGCCAGGGTCAGGGTCAGGTGGCTGTAGTCCATCAGTGGTCGTTCGCCAATCCACTCCAACACATAGCTGCGCTCCTGCTGCAGCTTGGACGGTTCGGCGGCGCAGCCGAGCAGGCCGGTGGCAATCAGCGCGCCGGTCAGCAGGTTTTTCACGCGGCGCTCTCCTGGCAATGGGGGCACAGGTGTTTTTCGCCACGGCTGACCCAGCCCAGCTCGGCAATGCGCGCGCTGGCGGCAGGCTGGCGGGCTTTCTTGCCCAGTTTGGCGTCTACCGCGAACTCGAAGTCCAGCACAGCGTCGCAGTTGTCGCACTCGACCTGCCAGGTGAGGATTTCCAGCTCGTTGAACACCGGGCCAGTAGCCACGGCAACCCATTGGCCGCGTGGGTTGATCAGGTGGCGTACGCTCTCCACGGTCAGGCGCATGGACAAGTCCTTGCTGCCCTTCAGGGTGACCAGCAGGGTGTCGCCTTTGTGCATCGAGCCGCCGTTGCCAGTGACCTGGTAGCGGCCCGGCACCAAGGCACGGCACTCGATCAGGGTGTGTTGCGGGTTGAAAAGGGTGTAGCGGAAATCGTGCTCGACCATGGGTCCTCCAGAAATGCCGCGTATCCTAGCACTAACCCATCACCAGATTCTGTGGATTGCCTGCCGCCCAGCGGTTGATGTTGTCCAGCGTGGTCTGGGCAATGGCATCCAGCGCCTCGCGGGTGAGGAAGGCCTGGTGGGCGGTGATGATCACGTTGGGGAAGGTCAGCAGGCGGGCCAGCACATCGTCCTGCAGTGGCAGGTCGGAGCGGTCCTCGAAGAACAGCTGGGCTTCTTCTTCGTAGACGTCCAGGCCCAGGTAGCCAAGCTGGCCGCTTTTCAGCGCGTCAATCAGCGCAGGGGTATCGACCAGCGCGCCGCGACCGGTGTTGACCAGCATGGCGCCGGGCTGCAACTGGGCCAGGCTTTGCGCATTGATCAGGTGGCGGGTGTGTTCGGTCAGCGGGCAGTGCAGACTGATGATGCGGGCTTCGCGCAGCAGCTCGGGCAGGGGCAGGTAACGCGCGCCAAGGGCCAGCAGCTCTGGGTTGGGGTAGGGGTCGTAGGCCAGCAATTGGCAACCGAACCCTGCCATGATGCGGGCGAAGGCGGCGCCGATCTGGCCGGTGCCGACCACGCCCACGGTTTTGCCGTGCAGGTCGAAGCCGGTTAGCCCGTGCAGGGTGAAGTCACCTTCGCGGGTACGGTTGTAGGCTCTGTGCAGGCGCCGGTTGAGCGCCAGGATCAGCGCCACGGCGTGCTCGGCCACGGCGTGTGGCGAGTAGGCCGGCACGCGTACCACGGCCAGGCCCAGGCGCTGGGCGGCAGCCAGGTCTACGTGGTTGTAGCCGGCCGAGCGCAGGGCGATCAGCCGTGTGCCACCTGCGGCCAGGCGCTGCAGCACCGTGGCGTCGAGTTCGTCATTGATGAAGGCGCACACCACCTCAAAACCATCGGCCAGTGCGGCGGTGTCCAGGGTCAGGCGGGCGGGCTGGAAATGCAGCTCCAGCGACGTGCCGTTGGCAGCCTCGGTGAAGCTTTCTTGGTCGTAGTGCTGGCTGCTGAACAACAGGGCGCGCATGGTGGGGTTTCCTTTGTGGTGCATGTCTTGGGGTGGTGGTTGCCTGTATCAAGCCAGGCACTCAGGCGCTCAGCCGCGCCTGCGCAGCCAGCCGGCCGATCGCACTGTCCAGTTCATCCAGGGCCTGCTGCGCCTGCGGATTGTCCTGCTTCAACAACGTCTCGCTGCGCTGGCACGCTGCCCGCAACTGCGGCACGCCGCAATAGCGCGAGGCGCCGTTCAGGCGGTGCACCTGTTCGATCAGCCCTTCGCGGTCATTGGCCTCGCGGGCAGCGCGTATGGCTTCGCGGTCGGCATCCAGCGAGGCCAGCAGCATGCTCAGCATGTCGGCCGCCAGGTCTGCCTTGCCAGCGGCCAGGCGCAGGCCCTCTTCCGGGTCGAGCACCTTCAGTTCATCGCCGTTGGCCGGCAGCTCGGCCTGCGCCTGGTGCGGTGCACCGAGGCTCAGGCCGGTCCATTTCATCACCACCTGGGCCAGTTGCCGTTCGCTGATCGGTTTGGTCAGGTAGTCATCCATGCCGCCGTGCAGCAACGCGCGCTTTTCGTTGGCCATGGCATGGGCCGTGAGGGCGACGATCGGCAGCGGGTTGCCGCTTTGGGTGTTTTCCCACAGGCGGATCTGTTCGGTGCAGGCGCGGCCGTCCATGCCAGGCATCTGCACGTCCATCAGCACCAGGTCGAACGGCTCATCCTGCACGGCCTGTACCGCAGCATAACCATTGTCGACGGCCAGCACCTCAGCACCCAGGTCTTCGAGCAGGGTCTGCACCAGCAGCAGGTTGGCGGCATTGTCGTCGACGCAGAGTATTTTCGGCTGGCGCTGGCCGTTGACGTTGTTCACCTCGGCCAGCGGTCGACGCGGCTGCACCAGCTCCAGCAATAGGCGCCGCAGCTTGCGGGTGCAGGTGGGCTTGGACAGCAACTGGCCATGGCCGTTGGGCAGGTACGGGTGGTACAGCGCCTGCTCGGTGGTCGGGCACAGCACCACGCATTGGCAATGGTAACGCTCAAGCTGCTGGTGATAGTGGCCCAGTTGCTCGGGCGACAAGTTGCCCAGGTTGGCCCCGAGCACGGCGAACTCGAACGGCAGGCCGGCTTGGCTGGCGGCCTGCACCCCATGCAGCAATTGGTCGTAGGAGGCGAACAGGCTCACGCTGAGGCCGCAATCTTCCAACTGGTGCTCCAGCGCCTGGCGCGCCAGTTCGTGGCCATCGACAATGGCTGCGCGGCGGCCCAGTAGTGGCTGCAGCGGAAGCTCCTCGACATCGTCGTGAGCCTTGGGCAGGTTGAGGCTGATCCAGAACTGCGAACCTTCACCCGGGGTGCTGTCGACACCGATTTCGCCGCCCATCTGCTCGATCAGGCGCTTGGAAATCACCAGCCCCAGGCCAGTGCCACCCGGCTGCCGGGCCAGCGAGTTGTCGGCCTGGCTGAAGGCCTGGAACAGTGTGCGCACATCCTGCGGCGACAGGCCGATGCCGGTGTCCTGCACACTGATGCGCAGTTGCGCGTGGTCTTCGTGTTCGTCGTCGAGCATGGCGCGCACCACGATCGTGCCTTCGCGGGTGAACTTGATGGCGTTGCTGACCAGGTTGGTGAGGATCTGCTTGAGCCGCAACGGGTCGCCGATCAGCGAGGACGGCGTGTCGCGGTAGATCAGGCTGAGCAATTCCAACTGCTTGGCGTGGGCGGCCGGGGCAAGGATGGTCAGGGTGTCCTGGATCAGGTCGCGCAGGTTGAACGGAATGCTGTCGAGCACCAGCTTGCCGGCCTCGATCTTGGAGAAGTCGAGGATCTCGTTGATGATCCCCAGCAGGTTGTCGGCGGACTTCTCGATGGTGCTCAAGTAGTCCAGCTGGCGCGGCGTCATCTCGCTTTTTTGCAGCAAGTGGGTGAAGCCGAGGATGCCGTTGAGCGGGGTACGGATCTCGTGGCTCATGTTGGCCAGGAATTCTGACTTGATACGGCTGGCTTCAAGGGCTTCCTTGCGCGCCATATCCAGCTCGATGTTCTGGATTTCGATGGTTTCCAGGTTCTGGCGCACGTCCTCGGTGGCCTGATCGATGCTGTGCTGCAGTTCTTCGTGGGCGTTTTGCAGGGTTTCGGCCATGCGGTTGATACCGCGAGCCAGCTCGTCCAGCTCATGGCTGCCCATGGCCGGCAGGCGTTCTTCGAGGTGGCCGTCCTTGAGCTGGTTGACCGCGTGCTTGATGCGTTCGATGGGGTCGTTGATGGTGCGGCTCATGCGCAGCGCCAGCAGGCCGCTGAGGACCAGGCAGGCGAAGATCAGCAACAGGCTGGTGAACAGGTTGCGGTAGCCGCGCAGCAGCGTGCCGTCGTGCGACAGCTCGATCTCTACCCAGCCCAGCAGGCGCTCGGCTTCGGCCGGCACGGCATCGGTGGCCAGGTCGCGGTGGTGGCCGAACACCGGCATCAGGTAGCGGGTGGCGTCATTGCCACTGCGCTGCAGCAGTTGCGTGCCGGTCCCGCCGCTGGGTGGCAGGTTGAGCATGCTCGGGCCGGCGTGGGCCAGGCGCGTGCGGTCCGGGGCCAGGAAGGCGACGGCGCGCACATCGGCCTGCTCCAGGGTTTGTGCGGCAATGCGTTCCAGTTGCGCAGGCGCAAGCCGGGCCATGGCAGGTGCTGCCAGTGGCGCCAGTTGTTCGGCGATCATCTTGCCGCGCTGCAGCAACTGGGTGCGCAGGTCGTTCTGTTGCAGCCAGGTGAAGTAACTGCCCAGCACCAGGGCCATCAAGCCGGCCGGCAGCAGTGCCAGCAGCAGTACCCGGCTGCGAATTCCCAAACGATCGAGCACACTCGCCTCCTGTGATGTGCCTGGTAGCCGTCAGGTGGTGACGGTCAAGCCGCGAAGTTACTCCGCCTGCCGCACCATTGCACCTCTTTCAGTAGCTGATTTGCAGCATTGCCGGGGCATTGGTCGCAGGGCGGTTGCCTGGCAGGCGGTGGATGCTCAATAATTGCGCAATTGAGAATGCATGGCAGTTGCCAATGAATCCTGTAGCTATTCACAACTCCAATATCCTCGCCATCGAGGACGACCCGGTCCTGGGTGCCTATCTGCACGAAGAGCTGCAACGGGGTGGTTTTCAGGTCACCTGGTGCCGTAATGGCCTGGAGGGTTTGGAAACAGCGGGTCGCCAAATCTTCGATGTGGTGCTCATGGACATCCTGCTGCCGGGGCTCAATGGCCTGGATGCCCTGGCGCAATTGCGCAAGCGTAGCGCCACACCGGTGATCCTGATGTCGGCGCTGGGGGCCGAGGCCGACCGTATCAGCGGCTTTCAGCGAGGGGCCGACGATTACCTGCCCAAGCCGTTCAGCATGGCCGAGTTGCAGGTGCGCATCGAGGCGATTCTGCGCCGCGTGGCCCTTGAGCGGCGCTATCAAGCTCCATTGGAGCAGGCAGGCTGCGGTGAGCTGGAGTTCGATGAGGGGCTATGCGATGTGCGCCTGGATGGCCATCTGGCAGGCTTGACCCCCAGCGAGTTCCGGTTGTTGGACATCCTTAACCGCAACCTCGAAGAGGTCCTGAGCAAACCGTTTCTGTACCAGCAGGTGTTGCAGCGCGGCTATTCGCGGCATGACCGCAGCCTGGACATGCACGTCAGCCAGATCCGTCGCAAGCTCAAGGGTATCGGCTACCACGAACGACAGATACGCACCGTGTGGGGCAAGGGTTATGTGCTCAGCGCCAGCGAGGCGGAGTGAGCCATGCTGGATCGCCACTCGCTGTTCTGGAAACTCGCCATTTTGCTGGTGGGTTTCTGCCTGCTGATGATCGGCCTCAGTTACACCTGGGGCCGGCACATGGAAACCCAGAATGCCTTCCTATCGGAGCCGGCCCGGCAGGCATTGCGGGGCTACGCCGGCGAGGCTGAACAGGCCTGGCGCAGCGGCGGGCGGGCGGGGCTGGACCAGTGGGTGGCGGCGATGCATCAGCGTGAACGGGGCTGGGTGGGCGTGCTCGACATCAACCTGCGGCCGCTCGACAGCGCTACCCTCAACCCGCAGATCATGCAGCGGCTGACCCGCCTGCGCGGTGTCGACTGGCCGATGAGCCGGCGCAGCGTCGACCAGCCGTGGGTGCGCATACCCTTCCCGGGGGCGCCGGAGCAGGGCATGCTGGTGATCGAGCTGCCACAGCGGTTCAACCCGGACCAGTACCGCTTGCTGTGGCGCATTGTCACCAACGGCATCATCCCCGGTCTGTTCACCTTGTTGCTGTGCGTGGGCCTGTACCGGATGTTGATCGTGCCGCTGAACCAGCTGCGCGAGCAGGCCAATGCCTGGCGCGCCGATCAGCTGTCGGCACGCCTGGACTCGCGCACCATCGCCCGGCACGACGAGCTGGGCGAGCTGGCCCGTGCCTTCGACCAGATGGCCGAGCGGCTACAGGGCACGGTGGCCATGCAGCAGCAGTTGCTGCGCGACTTGTCCCACGAAATGCGCACGCCGCTGAGCCGGTTGCGGGTCGCTTGCGACGGCGAAACCGACCTGCAACGCCTGCGCGAGCGCCTGACCCGTGAGGTGGACTGCATGCAGCAGCTGGTGGAGGGCACCCTGCAGTTGGCCTGGCAGGACGCCGAACGTGCGCCGATGAACCTGGAACCGATCGAAGTGCACGCGCTTTGGGAGCTGCTGGCTGAGAATGCCTGCTATGAAAGCGGCTGGTCGCCTGCCCGCTTGCGCTGCGAAGTGCCGGCCGACTGCTGGGTGCAGGGCAACCTCAACCACCTGGCCCAGGCGCTGGAGAACATGCTGCGCAATGCCATCCGCCATTCACCGGCCGAGGGTGTCGTGCGGTTGGGCGGGCAGCGTGAGGGTAGCTATTGGTGGTTGTGGCTGGAGGATGAGGGCGGCGGGGTGGCCGAAGAAGACCTGGAGCGGATCTTCGCGCCGTTCTCGCGGCTGGATGGCTCGCGACCGGGGGATGGTGGTTTTGGCCTGGGGCTGAGCATTGCCCGCAGCGCCATCCAGCGCCAGGGTGGGACCTTGTGGGCGCAGAATGGCAAGCATGGGTTGCGGCTGTGGATGCGTTTGCCGTCACATGCATCGGCCTCGTCGCGGGTACCACATTTCACCTGAAGGCAGCCCAATCCCTGTGGGAGCGGGTTTACCCGCGAAAAGGCTGGCACAGGTCGCAGCTTATAGCTTGTAGCTATATACACCACAGATTGCGTGATATGGCCACGGAGGGTTTGCCGGTATGATAGGCGCCCCTGCCGTCCGGATTGTGAAATACGCCATGACCTTGCAGTACCCAACCATCGCCGATTGCGTCGGCAATACGCCCCTGGTTCGCCTGCAGCGCATTGCTGGTGAAACCAGCAACACCCTCCTGCTCAAGCTCGAAGGTAACAATCCTGCCGGCTCGGTGAAGGACCGCCCGGCGCTGTCGATGATCACCCGCGCTGAACTGCGTGGGCAGATCAAGCCTGGCGACACCCTGATCGAAGCCACATCCGGTAACACCGGCATCGCCCTGGCGATGGCGGCGGCGATCAAGGGCTACAAGATGATCCTGATCATGCCCGACAACTCCACTGCCGAGCGTAAGGCCGCCATGACCGCCTATGGCGCCGAGCTGATCCTGGTGACCAAGGAGGAGGGCATGGAAGGCGCCCGCGACCTGGCCGAGAAGCTGCAGGCCGAAGGTCGTGGCCTGGTGCTCGATCAGTTCGCCAACGGCGACAACCCAATTGCCCACTACAACAGCACCGGGCCCGAGATCTGGCAGCAGACCCAGGGCAGCATTACCCATTTCGTCAGCTCCATGGGCACCACCGGCACCATCATGGGCTGCTCGCAGTACCTCAAGGAGCAAAACCCGGCGGTGCAGATCATCGGCCTGCAACCGATGGAAGGCTCGGCCATTCCAGGTATCCGCCGCTGGCCCGAGGAATACCTGCCAAAGATCTTCGACGCCACCCGCGTCGACCGTGTGGTCGACATGTCGCAGCAGGAAGCCGAAGACACCACCCGTCGCCTTGCCCGTGAAGAGGGCATTTTCTGCGGTGTGTCCTCCGGTGGTGCGGTCGCTGCCATGCTGCGCCTGTCCCGCGAAGTGGAAAATGCCGTGATGGTCGCGATCATCTGCGACCGTGGCGACCGTTATCTGTCCACCGGCCTGTTTGACCCGAGCTAAATGTCCAAGAAAAAAACCAACAGTGGCCTGCGCTTCCAGCCGACCGGCGGCAACCGCAGCGCCCAGATTCCCGTAGGCAAGAAACAACGCCTGGACATCGAGCGCCTGGCCGGTGACGGCCGTGGCATCGCGTTCCACGAAGGGCGCACTTGGTTCGTCAGTGGCGCCCTGGCCGGCGAGGCCGTGGAGGCGCGCGTGCTCAATGCCCGTGGCAAAGTGGTCGAGGCCCGCCTCGAGCGTTTGCTGCAGGCAAGCCCCGAGCGCCGTGAGGCGCCGTGCCGCTACTACGACCGCTGTGGTGGCTGCAACCTGCAGCATCTGCCGCACCAAGCGCAGCTGGCGCTCAAGCAGCGCACCCTGGCCGAGCAACTGCAGCGGGTAGCCGGCGTGCAGCCCGAGGAATGGGCCGCCCCCTTGAGCGGGCCGGAATTCGGCTACCGGCGCCGGGCTCGCGTGGCCGTACGCTGGGACATCAAGGCGCGTCAACTGGAGGTAGGCTTCCGTGCCGAAGCCAGCCAGGACATCATTGCCATCGATGATTGCGCTGTGCTGGTACAGCCCTTGCAGTCGATTCTGCGTCACTTGCCGACGGTGCTGCGCTCGTTGAACAAACCGCAGGCGCTAGGCCATGTGGAGCTATTCAGCGGCACTGCCGAGGCGGTGCTGGTGCGCCACGTGGCGCCGCTACCGGCCGAGGACCTGGCCAGGCTGCAGGCGTTCTGCGAGCAGGCCAATGCCCAGCTGTGGTTGCAAGGCGAAGGTGAGCCGGCACCCGTGGACCCGGCCGCGCAACTGGGCTTTGCCCTGGCGCCCTGGCAGCTGGAACTGGCCTGGCGCCCTGGCGACTTCGTGCAAGTGAATGCCCAGGTCAACACGGCCATGATCGAGCAGGCCTTGGCCTGGCTCGCACCACAGGCCGACGAGCGCGTGCTGGACCTGTTCTGTGGCCTGGGCAACTTCGCCCTGCCGCTGGCCCGCCAGGCGCGCGAGGTGGTGGCAGTAGAAGGTGTGCAGGCCATGGTCGATCGGGCAGCAGCCAATGCCCGGAACAACAATGTGCATAACGCACGGTTTTTTCAGGCCGATTTATCGCAGCCTTTGGCAGGCACCGGATGGGCCGCCGAGGGCTTTTCTGCGGTACTCTTGGATCCACCGCGCGACGGTGCTTTCGAGGTGGTGCAAGGCATCGCCCGCCTCAAGGCCAGCAGGCTGGTCTATGTATCGTGCAACCCGGCCACGCTGGCGCGAGACGCCCAGGTGCTGGTCGGTCAGGGGTACCGGTTAAAAAGGGCCGGGATTCTCGACATGTTTCCTCAGACGGCGCATGTCGAGGCCATGGCGTTATTCGAAGCGGGCTAGCTGACTGGCCCCTTGGTGCGGTTGCCATGGAATGGCGGCCGCACGGTGATCGCCAGCGCACCCGCGTGGTGCGCTGTATGGAAAGGTATAACAAAGATGGTACAGGTGAGAGTGCACCAGCCGGTCAACACTGACGGCAGTATCAATCTCGAAGCATGGTTGGACCATGTGGTAAGCGTCGATTCGGCACTGGATCGCGCAGCGCTGAAAGAAGCCTGCGAGTTTGCTCATGAAGTAGAGAAAAAGGGCAACCCGGCCAAGCATTCCTGGGCGGACGGTACGTCGAGCTTCCAGGCGGGCCTGGAAATCGCCGAAATTCTCGCCGATCTCAAGCTCGACCAGGATTCCCTGGTGGCAGCGGTCATCTACCGCTCGGTGCGCGAGGGCAAAGTTACCCTGGCCGAAGTCAGCCAGCGTTTTGGGCCGGTCGTGTCCAAGCTGATCGACGGCGTGCTGCGCATGGCCGCTATCAGTGCCAGCCTCAGCCCACGCCAGTCGCTGGTACTGGGCTCGCAGGCGCAGGTCGAGAACCTGCGCAAGATGCTCGTGGCCATGGTCGACGACGTGCGGGTGGCATTGATCAAGCTGGCCGAACGCACCTGCGCAATCCGTGCGGTCAAGGCCGCCGACGACGAAAAACGCCTGCGCGTCGCGCGTGAGGTGTTCGACATCTATGCACCGCTTGCGCACCGCCTGGGTATCGGCCACATCAAGTGGGAGCTGGAAGACCTGTCCTTCCGCTACCTCGAACCCGACCAGTACAAGCAGATCGCCAAGCTGTTGCACGAGCGCCGGTTGGACCGCGAGCGCTTCATCAGCGACGTGATGAACCAACTGCAGAACGAGCTGCTGGCCACCGGTGTGAACGCCGACATCAGCGGCCGGGCGAAACATATCTATTCGATCTGGCGCAAGATGCAGCGCAAAGGCCTGGAATTCAGCCAGATCTACGACGTGCGTGCAGTACGCGTGCTGGTGCCGGAAATTCGCGACTGCTATACCGCGTTGGGTATCGTGCATACCTTGTGGCGGCACATTCCCAAGGAGTTCGACGACTACATCGCCAACCCCAAGGAGAACGGCTACCGCTCGCTGCACACAGCGGTAATCGGCCCCGAGGGCAAGGTGCTGGAGGTGCAGATCCGTACCCACGGCATGCACGAAGAAGCCGAGCTTGGGGTGTGCGCCCACTGGCGCTACAAGGGCACCGACGTCAAGCCCAGCTCCAACCACTATGAAGAGAAGATCTCCTGGCTGCGTCAGGTGCTGGAATGGCATGAAGAGCTGGGCGACATCGGTGGCCTGGCCGAGCAGTTGCGGGTCGACATCGAGCCCGACCGGGTCTATGTGTTCACCCCTGACGGCCACGCCATCGACCTCCCCAAGGGCGCCACGCCACTGGACTTCGCCTACCGCGTGCATACCGAGATCGGCCACAACTGCCGGGGCGCGAAGATCAACGGCCGTATCGTGCCGCTGAACTACAGCCTGCAAACCGGCGAGCAGGTGGAGATCATCACCAGCAAGCATGGCAACCCCAGCCGTGACTGGTTGAACTCCAACCTGGGCTACGTCACCACCTCGCGAGCGCGGGCCAAGATCGTCCACTGGTTCAAGCTGCAGGCGCGCGACCAGAACGTCGCTGCCGGCAAGACCTTGCTCGAACGCGAGCTCAGCCGCCTGGGCCTGCCGCAAGTGGACTTCGAACGCCTGGCCGAGAAGACCAACGTCAAGACCGCCGAGGACATGTTCGCCTCGCTCGGTGCTGGCGACCTGCGCCTGGCGCACCTGGTCAATGCCGCCCAGCAGTTGCTGGAGCCCGAGCGCATCGAGCAGATCGAGCTGGTGCCGCGCAAGCCAACCGGGCCTCGTACCGGCAAGCGTGGCGACATCCAGATCCAGGGTGTCGGCAACCTGCTGACGCAGATGGCTGGTTGCTGCCAGCCACTGCCGGGCGATGCCATCGTCGGCTACATCACCCAGGGCCGTGGCGTGAGCATTCACCGTCAGGACTGCGCCTCGGTGCTGCAACTGGCAGGCAAGGAGCCGGAGCGCATGATCCAGGTGAGCTGGGGGCCGATCCCGGTGCAGACCTACCCGGTCGACATCGTCATCCGTGCCTACGACCGCCCGGGCCTGCTGCGCGACGTGTCGCAGGTGCTGTTGAACGAAAAGATCAACGTATTGGCGGTGAACACCCGCTCGAACAAGGAAGACAACACCGCGCTGATGTCGCTGACCATCGAGATTCCAGGCCTGGACGCGCTGGGTCGCCTGCTGGGGCGGATCTCGCAGCTGCCGAACATCATCGAGACGCGGCGTAATCGTACCCCTTGAGACTGCGTCGCCTGCTTCGCGGGTTCGCCCGCGAAGAAGCCACCGCCGAAGGACCTGTTTACATGACCTACACCCTCGAAGACCTGCTGCACCTCATGGCCCGTCTGCGCGACCCGCAGTACGGCTGCCCATGGGACCTGAAGCAGAACTACGCGAGTATTGTCCCGCACACCATCGAAGAAGCCTACGAGGTCGCTGACACCATCGAGCGAGGCGATTTCGAGCATCTGCAAGGTGAGCTGGGCGACTTGCTGTTCCAGGTGGTCTATTACAGCCAGCTGGCCCGGGAGGAGGGGCGTTTTGAGTTCGAGGGCGTGGTCGACAGCATCACCCGCAAGCTCATCCGCCGCCACCCGCATGTATTCCCCACTGGCGAGCTGTACGCGCCGGTGGATACCCCCAGCTTGAGCGAGGCCCAGGTCAAGTCGCGTTGGGAAGAAATCAAGGCCGAAGAGCGCGCGGAAAAAGCCCAGCCCGAACAGCTGTCGCTGCTCGACGACGTGCCGGCAGCCTTGCCGGCGCTGTCGCGGGCAGCCAAACTGCAAAAACGCGCGGCCACGGTCGGTTTCGATTGGCCGGCGGCATTGCCGGTGCTGGACAAAGTCCGTGAAGAGCTGGATGAGGTGCTGCAGGCCATGGCTGATGGCGATGCCGATGCCCTGGAAGATGAAGTGGGTGACTTGCTGTTCGCCGCGGTCAACCTGGCTCGCCACCTCAAGCACGACCCGGAAAACGCCCTGCGCCGCGCCAATCGCAAGTTCGAGCGACGCTTCCGTTTTATCGAACAGGCATTGCGCGACAGTGGCCGCCCCATTGAAGATTGTAACCTTGACGAGCTGGACGCCCTTTGGGGTGAGGCCAAACGTCAGGAAAAGAACCTGCCCAGCTGCGGCTGAGCTGTTGCATAAGTGAGTGAACATTCATGAGCCTTTCCCTTCGCGACCAATTGCTCAAAGCCGGTCTGGTCAACCAGAAACAGGTCTCGCAGACCAACAAAGCTGAAAAGAAACAGAAGCGCATGGAGCACAAAGGCCAGGTCGAAGTCGACGACAGCCAGCAGCGCATAGCCAAGGAAGCCATGGCCGAAAAGGTCAAGCGCGACCAGGAGCTGAATCGCCAGCAGCAGGAAAAGGCCGAGCAGAAGGCCCGTGCCGCGCAGGTCAAGCAACTGATCGAAGCCACCCGCCTGCCCAAGCTGAACACTGAGGACTACTACAACTTCGTCGACGACAAGAAGGTCAAGCGTATTGCGGTCAACGCCTTGATGCGAACCAAGCTGAGCAACGGCGCGCTTGCCGTGGTCGCCCATGCCGGCGGTTACGAGATCATTCCTCGTGAGGCGGCGGTGAAAATCCAGGAGCGCGACCCAAGCCGTATCCTGTTGCTCAATACCCATGTCGAGGAAGCGGACGAAGATGACCCGTACGCGGCCTACAAGATCCCTGATGATCTGATGTGGTAAAAACGAAAAACCCCGCCTTGGCGGGGTTTTCCATTTGAAGACTGGGTCATTGCGTGGTGCGCTGGTTTTCCAGGTCTTCCAGCTCTACACGGTATTGGTGTGCTTCATGCTCATTATGGAACATGCCCACCAGCTGGCCTTGTTGGTGCACATCCCAGATCCGCACGCCAGCGGCCAGGCCTTCGTGGGACATTTTCGATTCGTCGCGTTCGGTTACTTGGACAGTCATCGGTAAACTCCACTTCTTCAGATGGCTGCGACAGTGTGTCGCACACCCTCTTTATAGAGTTTGTTAGCAGGCTAAGTAAATAAAACGGGCATGAAACAAGTTTCATGAAAGCCAGAGCGCTCCCACAAGGGTTGCTTTCGGCCGGGCATGAAAAAGCCCCGCACTGGGCGGGGCTTCGGGTACAGCAGGCGGCGCTGGCTCAGTTACCCTTCACCGACTTGCCATCCACCGTGCCATCTTGCAGCACGATCACATATTCCTTGCCATCGGTTTCCACCTGGCGCAGTTGTACCAGCAGGTAGTCCCAGTTCTTGGCGAACCACAGCTCGGTGATGCGCTTGCTCTGGCTTGGATCACGCACACGCTCGACCTTGACCGCATCGACCTGGCCGGTCTTGGTTGTGACCTTTTCGGTGCCCAGCACGCGGAAGTCGTAGGTGTCGAT
>NZ_BCBQ01000084.1:0-30358 GCF_001320885.1 Pseudomonas sp. NBRC 111140 | reverse complement strand
TGACGACCCGCGCTTCGTGCGCATGGTGCTACCGGGCAACGTGGTGATCGAAAAGGGCATGGACCACGGCGAAACCCAGGCCCTGGTGGCCAGCGTGGTCTGGCACCGCTACCAGATGCCGGCCTACCACCTGATTGCCGCCGACGGCGACGGTGTTACGTTGGTCAACATCGGTGTCGGCCCGTCCAACGCCAAGAACATCACCGACCACCTGGCGGTACTGCGCCCGCACTGCTGGCTGATGATCGGCCACTGCGGTGGCCTGCGGCAGTCGCAAACCATTGGCGACTATGTGCTGGCCCACGCCTACATGCGCCGCGACGGGATTCTCGACCGGGTTGTGCCGCCGAATATCCCGATCCCGGCCTTGGCCGAAGTGCAGATGGCCTTGCAGGAAGCCGCCGCGCAGGTCACTGGCGAGCGTGGCGAACAGCTGAAGAAGCGCCTGCGCACCGGCACCGTGCTCACCTACGACGACCGCAACTGGGAGCTGCGCTGGGCCCAGGAGCGCCCGCTGATCAACCTGTCGCGTGCGGTGGCGGTGGACATGGAAAGCGGCACCATCGCTGCCCAGGGCTACCGCTTGCGCGTGCCGTACGGCACTTTGCTGTGTGTGTCCGACAAGCCGCTGCACAGCGAGATCAAGCTGCCGGGTTCGGCCAACGCCTTCTACAACCGCGCGGTCAGCCAACACCTGAAAATCGGCATTGCTGCTCTCGACCTGCTGCGCACCGAGCTCAACTCGCTGCACTCGCGTAAACTGCGCAGCTTCGATGAGCCGCCGTTCCGCTGAGGATTCATGTCACTGCCACCCCGTAACAAGCCGCGCCGTCCCCAGGCGCGGCCTGCCACCGGCCCGCGTCGCCAGGCCAAGGCGCCACCGGCCGAGCCGCGCCTGATCCTGTTCAACAAGCCGTTCGACGTGCTGACCCAGTTCAGCGACGGCGAAGGGCGCGCGACCCTCAAAGACTTCATCGACATCGCGGGCGTGTACCCGGCCGGTCGGCTGGACCGCGACAGCGAAGGCCTGCTGTTGCTGACCAACGATGGCGGGCTGCAGGCGCGGATTGCCGACCCCAAGCACAAGCTGGCCAAGACTTACTGGGTACAGGTGGAGGGCGAACCGAGCGACGAGCAGTTGCAGCGCTTGCGTGACGGTGTGGAACTGAACGATGGGCCAACCTTGCCGGCCGAGGCGCGGCGGCTGGAAGAACCCGAGCTATGGCCGCGCAACCCGCCTGTACGCTTTCGCAAAAGCGTACCGACCAGCTGGCTGGAACTGGTGATCCGGGAGGGGCGTAACCGCCAGGTGCGACGGATGACGGCAGCGGTGGGGTTGCCGACCTTGCGCCTGGTGCGGGTGAGGATTGGCGATTGGGCGCTGGATGGGCTGGAGCAGGGTTGCTGGCGCGAAGTCCCGGCAAAGTTAAAGCGCTAGCCGGGGCCGCAGCACGCTCCCGGCAGCCTTGAGCCTTACACCCCTTCGAGAAACCCCACCACCACGCTCTTGATGATGAAGGCCAGCACCCCGAGCCCCAGCACGAAGAACAGGATCAGCGTCCCGAACTTGCCCGCCTTGGATTTTTTTGCCAGGTCCCAGACGATGAAGCCCATGAAACCGATCAGCACGGTGACCAGGATGATCATCATCCACTCTTCGAATACGGCGGGATCCATCGGTGTTCTCCAGGCGGGTTGAGCGTCCGATTATACGCTGGCTGGCGTGAGGGTTTAACGCAGGTGGGTCAATGGCAACTCGGTGCTGGCCAGTACCTGGTTGAGCACGAAGCTCGAACGCACGCTGGTGACGCCTTCGATACGGGTCAGGCTGCCTAGAAGCAGTTTCTGGTAGTGGTCCATGTCGGGCACCACCACTTTGAGCTGGTAGTCGGCATCCATGCCGGTGACCAGGCTGCATTCCAGCACCTGCGGCAGGTTGCGGATGGCGGCCTCGAACGTTTCGAAACGCTCAGGGGTGTGGCGGTCCATGCCGATCAGCACATAGGCCGTCAGGCTCAGGCCCAGCTTCTTGCGGTCGAGCAGCGCAACCTGGCGCGAAATGTAGCCATCGTCCTCCAGTTGCTTGACCCGACGCGAGCATGGCGAAGGTGACAGGCCGATGCGTTCGGCCAGCTCCTGGTTGGAAATGCGCGCATCGCGCTGCAATTCGGCGAGGATGCTCAGGTCGTAACGGTCAAGTTTGCTCATGGCATTTGCCTTTTCTGTTCGTATTGCGGCGAATTATCAATCCAGGGTGAAAAATTGCGCAAGTGCTATTTATCTGAGCAATCTTCGCAATCATCTGTCGCAAGCCGTCCGGTATCTTTATCACCAGAATCACTGCCCGGACATCAGTCCACGGCGACGCGCCCTAAGCGGGCGGTCGCGGCCAGCCATCCAACAGGATCTGCAGGCCCCCGGGCTACACACCCTCCAGAAGACGGTGTGAGGTGAGCCGGCGCCACAAGTGCCGAGCACGGACGACAATTCCTGAAGGGAGGCCTTGTGGCCTCCCTTTTTTCTGTCTGGAAATTTAATTGGCCTGCGTGATGGGCGCGGTAGACTGGTTGCGGGCGCAGTTTTTCTACCGAGAGGAATACCATGAAGTCGCGCATCTGGCAGTTGGCAGGTGTTGGTTTGCTGGGTTTGAGCATCAGCCTCGGGGCCATGGCCGAAGGGCCGGGCGAGGGGCATGGCGAACGCGGCCAGCAGGTGCAAGGTGAGGGCGGGCCTGGCCGCTCGCTCAACTCGCGCGACGAAGTGCGCCAGACCCAGCCCCCGCGCCAGGGTTATTACCAGGACATTCCCCGCCGCCACGGTGATGACCATCACTGGCAAGCCGGTGGCCCTGGGCAACGGCCCGGTGGTGACTGGCAAGGGCGCCCAGATGGCCATGGCAATGGCTGGGGGCCTGGGCCGCAGTATCGCCCCGGGCACACCGTCGACCATTTTCCCGACCGCTACTGGAAAGTGCCTTACCGTGGTGCTGACTACTTCTACTCCGGCGGCTACTGGTACCGCCCTCATGGTGGCAGCTACATCGTGGTGAGGCCGCCCTATGGCGTGCGGGTCAATTACCTGCCGCCTTATGCGCGGGAAGTGTGGCTGGGGGGTGGGCTGTTCTTCCTGGTAGCCGATACCTACTACCAGTACCTGGCGGACAGCCAGGAGTACGTGGTGGTCAACCCACCGGTCGGCGTGCCGGCGCCCGTACCGGTGGCACCGTCGAACGGTGGGTATGACGTGGTGGCTTACCCGATGTATGGCCAGGGGCAGGAACAGCAGGAGCAGGACCGTTACCAGTGCCATCGCTGGGCAGTGAGCCAATCCGGCTTCGATCCGGCGACGGCGACGTACGCACCGCCAGCCAATGTGCTCGACAATTACCGGCGGGCGCTGGGTGCCTGCTTCAGTGGCCGGGGATACAGCATCAACTAAAGCGGTAGGCGCGGCCTGTTAGCCTGAAGAATATCTATACCGGGTCGGCGTGCACCATCACATCCGCCTGTGGATAACGCTGGCGGATCACCCGTGAGGCCTCCACGCACAATCCGTGTGCTTCATGCAGTGGTAGCTGCCCTGGTAGCTCCAGGTGCAACTGCACGAACCACTGGTTGCCCGACACCCGCGTACGCAGGTCGTGCACGCCCTTGACGCCGGGAATGGCCAGTACCCGCGTGGCCATGTCTTCGCCGACATCGCTGGGCAGTTCCTTGTCCATCAGGATTGCCGTGCTTTCGCGGGCAATCTGCAAGGCACTCCAGAGGATGTAAAAGGCGATGCCCAGGCCGAACAGCGCATCCAGCTGGGGCCAGCCGAAACGCGCCAGCAGCAGGGCCAGCAGGATGCTGCTGTTTAGCAGCAAGTCCGAGCGGTAGTGCAGGGAGTCGGCCCGCACCGCGGTAGAGCCGGTCAGGCGGATGACCTTGTACTGCAAGGCCAGCAGGGCGACGGTCAGCACCAGCGACAGCAGCATCACCGCGATGCCGATGGCGGTATCACCCAGCGGTTGCGGGGTGTGCAGGCGCTCGACCGCCTGCACGCCGATCAGCACTGCACTGACCCCGATGAACAGCGCCTGCGCCATGCCGGCCAGGGCCTCGGCCTTGCCATGGCCGAACCGGTGATCGTCGTCTGCCGGGCGCAGCGCATAGTGCACCGCCAGCAGGTTGAGGAACGAGGCTACAGCGTCCAGTGCCGAATCGGTCAGCCCGGCCAGCAGGCTCACCGAACCGCTCAGCCACCAGGCCAGCGCCTTGCTCAGCACCAGAATACTGGCCACCGCCAATGACGCGCGCGTGGCCAGGCGTAGCAGGCGCTGGTGTTCAGCCGGGGTGGTGATCATCCGTGGTCGGTGTCCTTGTGGCTCAGGCGGCTGGCACCAGGCCCAGGCTGGCCAACTGCTCGACACTGCCGCGGTGCTGGATCAGCCGAGGGTCGTCCAATGGCAGGCGCTGGCCCAGTTCGCTTTCGAGAATGGCCTGCAACTTGAGGTTGTCGACCTTGCCATCTGGTTTGACGGCTTCTTGCAGTTTGGCTGGGTCGACCTGGGCGGTGCGGCCACCTGGGTAGTAGATGGCGCCCGTGGCGAAGTCGATGCCGAAGGCGATCAGCCCAGGGATCACGTAGAACAGGATGCCAATGGCGTCCATTGCGGCAACCACAGGGTCGATCTTGCCGCCGATCTGGCCGCGCCGGTCCGGGTAGAAAATGGTGCCGCAGGCCGTCAGTTGGGTCAGCAGGGTGGCAATGAGGGCGCCACCGATGACGCGGGTCGAGATGCGCATGTAAATCTCCGAGAAGGTGTTCAGCAGGGCAAGCGAAGCGCCTGCGCCTGATGCTAAGACCATGATAGAGCAGGCTGGGTTCGCCGTTATACTCGCCAGACTGTTCGAGGACCACCATGATTTCATTACCCATTGATGCGGCCTTGCCCGCTTTGCGCCAGGCCCTGGCAAACCGTGACGAAGCGGTGCTTGAAGCGCCGCCCGGCGCTGGCAAGACCACCCGCGTGCCGTTGGCGCTGCTGCACGAGCCGTGGCTGGCCGGGCAGACCATCCTGATGCTTGAGCCACGGCGCCTGGCGGCGCGGGCGGCCGCCGAGCGGCTGGCCAGCGAGCTGGGCGAGCAGGTGGGGGAAACGGTGGGTTACCGCATCCGCCTGGACAGCAAGGTCGGGCTTAAAACCCGTATCGAAGTGGTGACCGAGGGCATCCTCACCCGCCGCCTGCAGGCCGACCCGGCACTGGAGGGTGTGGGCTTGCTGATCTTCGACGAATTTCACGAGCGCAGCCTGGATGCCGACCTGGCCCTGGCGCTGAGCCTCAATGGCCGCGAGTTGCTGCGTGACGACCCGCCGCTGAAGATTCTCCTGATGTCCGCCACCCTGGAAGGCGAGCGCCTGTCGCGGTTGCTGGACGATGCGCCGGTGGTCAGCAGCGAAGGCCGCATGCATCCGGTGGATATCCGTTGGGGGCGAGCGTTCCAGCCGGGCGAGTTCATCGAACCACGGGTGGTGGACAGCGTGCTGCAGGCGCTGGCAGACCAAGCCGGCAGCGTGCTGGTATTCCTGCCTGGGCAGGCCGAGATCCGCCGGGTGCACCAGAGCCTGCAGGAGGCCTTGGGCGATCGGCCCGAAATTCTGCTCTGCCCACTGCATGGCGAACTGGATCTCAATGCCCAGCGTGCCGCCATCGACCCGCCGGCCAAGGGCCTGCGCAAGGTGGTGCTGGCCACCAACATCGCCGAAACCAGCCTGACCATCGATGGCGTGCGTGTGGTGATCGATGCCGGCCTGGCCCGTGTGCCGCGCTTCGACCCTGGCAGCGGTATGACCCGCCTGGACACTCAGCGTATCTCCCGCGCCAGCGCCACTCAGCGCGCCGGCCGGGCCGGCCGCCTGGAGCCCGGCGTGTGCTACCGCCTGTGGTCCGAAGCCCAGCATGAGCAACTGGCCGCCCATGGCAGCGCCGAAATCCTCCAGGCCGACCTGGCCGGGTTGGCCCTGCAACTGGCGCGCTGGGGCGTTACCCCCGAGCAGTTGCGCTGGCTTGACCAACCGCCGGCTGCCGCGTTCGCCCAGGCCCAAGACCTGTTGGTGCGGCTCAATGCCTTCAAGCCTGGCAGCCGTGACAACCTCAGCGAACACGGCCAGGCCATGGCCGAACTGCCGGCGCACCCGCGCATCGCGCATTTGCTGCTGCGTGGCCAGGACCTGGGCCTGGCACAGATGGCCTGCGATGTGGCTGCGCTGCTGGGGGAGCGGGATATCCAGCGTGGGGGTGGCGCGGACTTGCACAACCGGCTGGCGCTGGTCAGCGGCGAAAGCAAGGCGGCGCGTGGCGGCCAGGGTGGCGTGCAGCGGGCGCGTCAGCTGGCCCGCCAGTACCGTGGCCTGTTGCGAGGCAAGGCCGGTGCGCCGGTCGCCGACCCGGACCACTCGCGCTGGCTGGGCGCGCTTCTGGCGCTGGCCTACCCCGACCGCGTCGCCTTGCAGCGCCGCGAGGGTGGGGCGGAGTATCGGTTGGCCAATGGCCGTGCGGCGCTGTTTGCCGAAGTTGACGCGTTGATGAAGTGCCCGTGGTTGGTAGTCGCCGACCTGGGTAGCCGCCAGGGGCAGCGTGAGGAGCGCATCTACCTGGCCGCCGAATTCGATCCGGCGTTGCTCGATGGCGTGCTGGCCGAGCAGGTCGAGCGGGTCGATATCGTTGATTGGGACGAGCGCGAGCAGGTGTTGCGCGCCGAGCGGCAGGTCAAGGTTGGCGAACTGGTCCTCAGCCGTGAGCCACTACCGGGCCTGGATGACGAGGCCAAGGCCAGGGCGCTGCTTGGCCTGGTTCGGCGCAAGGGCCTGAACCTGCTGACCTGGACGCCGGAACTGCGCCAGTGGCAGGCACGGGTGGCACTGCTGCGCCAGCTGGACCTGGGAAAGGATGGCCACAGCGAATGGCCCGACTTGGGCGACGAGGCCCTGCTCGCCAACCTGGAAGACTGGCTGCAGCCCTACCTGGGCAAAGTGTCGCGCCTTAGCCACTTTGCCGCGCTGGACCTGCCGTCGCTGTTGCGCAACCTGTTGCCCTGGCCGCTGCCACAGCGCCTGGACGAACAGGCCCCCGCGCACCTGGCGGTGCCGTCCGGCTCGAACATTCGTCTGGACTACAGCGAGAGCCCGCCGGTCCTCGCCGTGCGCTTGCAAGAGCTGTTCGGGCTTGCCGACACCCCACGCATCGCCAACGGCCGGCAGCAGGTCAAGCTGCACCTGCTGTCACCCGCACGCCGGCCGGTGCAGGTGACCCAGGACTTGGCGAACTTCTGGCGCACCACCTACGCCGAGGTGAAGAAGGATTTGAAGGGGCGGTATCCGAAGCATTACTGGCCTGACGACCCCTTGGTGGCCGAGGCTACGGCGCGAGCCAAACCTCGGGGGACCTGAGCGTGGCCGGGGCGGCTGTCAGCCGAGCGGTACGAGCAGGAAGGTGAACACTTCACCTTCCTCGACATTGAGCAAGGCCACCCAGTCGCCGCTTTTGTGCGGCGTATCCTTGATGATGCCAACCCTGTGGCCTCGGTGGTCGCGCAGATGGCAGACCAGGCCGTCCTCGGTCAGCTCCAGTGGCTCGATCTTCCAGTAGTCAGTGACGTCGGCATGCCAGTAGAAGCCCAGGTAGCCATTGCGGCTGATGCCCAGTTTCTTGGCTTGTGGTCGCCCAGGGATGCTGATGTGGTGATGCAGGCGATCGTCGGTCTGCGAGTGGTAATGAAAGTCCATCACCGGCGAGTCCTGCTTTCCCCCAACCTGTAGCCAGTCATCCTCAGGGGTAACCCCCCAGCTGAACTTGTCACTGCTGCGGCTCAGGCGCAGTGGGATGTACCGGTTGACGGCGCGCATGTACAGCCTGCCGCGAAACGACCTGGCAAATTCCGCTTTGATGTCTTCGTGCATGGTGCTTTCCTCGGTTGGCATTGAAGGTTTCGCACCCTAATGCCCAAGCGCGACGCCCAGGCAGATCGAAGACTTTCCCCGGTTGCCTCAGGCGCCGGCTTCACCTTCCAGCAGCATGAACAGGCGGTACAGCACCACGGTGCTGAACAGCTGCAGGAAGCCGCTGAGGCTGTCCATGGCCAGCTCCATGCCAGGCGAGGGTTCTGGGAAAGCCATCAGCAGCAGCCCGTCGATCAGCCAGATCGGTGCCAGCACAGCCACCACACAGAACATGATGCGCATGAAGTGACCGGTGGTCATGCTGGCACTTTCGCGCATCGCCTGCACCACCGGGCGGCCGCGCAGCACCAGCAGGTACTCGGCGAACACCAGATTGATCATGATCCATACGCCCGGGAAGACGAACAAGGCAAGGCCCGCCATGATCAGCAGCGAACTGATGAGAATCAGCAGGGCCAGTTGTGGCCAGAGCTGCAGGGCGCGGGCGAACAGGTCGCGCTTGGCGATTTCCTGGCCCTTGCTGCGGGTATCGAGGTAAAGGATCAGCGCGGCGCTGTACAGCGGGTAGAGCAGCAGGCTGACGAGCATGCCGTAGGCAGGCGATGCCTGGTCGCCCAACTGCCGGTACAGCAACTGAGTGAGCAGGGCTTCCAGCACCACCAGCGGCAGGCACAGCTGGACAATGTTCGGCAGGTGGCGGCGGAAGAAGTACAGGGAGTCGCGCAGAACGCTCAGCGGATTCATCAGTCAACATCGCATGGCAGTAAAAACAGGGGCCTAACTTTAGCCCAAAGCAGGCCTGGGGCTGTCACTTGCTGAAAAAAGTTTCACCGCGCCGGTGATTGAATCCCGCGTCCGTACGCCCCATCTTTGACGCTGTCCGTTGTCCCGCTACCCCACGAGGTCGCCCATGAACACTGAAGAACAAACCCTGATCGACGGCCTGTTCGGCCGCATCAAGCAAGCTGAAGACCCGAGCCAGCCGCGCGATCCGCAGGCCCAGGCGTGCATCGAGCAACATCTGCGTCAACAGCCGGCGGCGCCTTACTACATGGCACAAGCCATATTGGTGCAGGAGGCTGCGATCAAGCGCCTCGACGAGCAGAACAAGCAGCTGGAGGCCGAACTGCAGCAGGCCCGCGCCCAGGCCCAGGCCGCACAAGCCGCCAGCAGCGCGCCAAGCAATGGCGGGGGTGGTTTCCTGTCCAGCCTCTTTGGTTCGGGTGGGCGTAACGCGGCCCCGGCGGTGCAGCCGCAGCGTCCCGCTGCTGCCCCGGTGGCGTCGGGTGGTGGCTGGCGCGAGCCTTCGGCACCGGGCTTCTCCCAGCCGCCAACACAGCAACCTGGCTTTGCCGCCGCGCCGGCGCGCGGCGGCGCCAGCAGTTTCCTCGGTGGGGCCATGCAGACCGCTGCCGGTGTGGCCGGTGGTGTGTTGCTGGCGCAGGGTATCAGCAGCCTGTTCAACCACAACTCGCAGCCGGAAGAAGTGGTCGAGGTGATCAAGGAAGAACCGACACCGGCCAGCGACAACGGCGGCTGGAACGACCAGGGCGGTCAGCAGCAAGTGGCTGACAATGGCGGTTGGGGCAGTGACCAGGGTGGTTACGCCGACAGCGATTATGGCAGCGATGATGGCGGGTTCTTCTCGGACGACGACTCGTACGTCTGACAGGTCTGGCATACTGCTGGCATTTTTGAGGGGCGCTGTGCGCCCCTTTCGCGACGCAAGGCCGCTCCCACAGGTAAAGTGCAGGTTTCACACGCATTGCCCGACCTGTGGGAGCGGCCTTGTGTCGTGAAAGGGCTGCAACGCAGCCCCAAAATCCCAGACCGGACACGAGGTTCCCAGGTGAAAAAGATCGCGCTGTTCGCCGATGTGCAGAACCTCTACTACACCGTGCGCCAGGCCCATGGCTGCCATTTCAACTACACCGCCCTTTGGGCCGACGTCAGCCGCGAAGGCCAGATCGTCGAAGCCGTGGCCTATGCCATCGACCGTGGCGACGCCAAGCAGCAACAGTTCCAGCAGATTTTGCGCAACCTCGGTTTCGACGTGCGTCTCAAACCCTTCATCCAGCGCAGCGATGGCTCGGCCAAAGGCGACTGGGATGTGGGCATTACCCTGGATGTAATCGACGCGGCAAGCAGGGTCGACCAGGTAGTGCTGGCTTCTGGCGATGGTGATTTCGACCTGCTGCTGGAGCGGGTGATCCAGCGCCATGGCACCGAAGCCGTGGTGTATGGCGTGCCGGGGCTGACGGCGCTGTCATTGATCCGTGCCGCCACCCGCTATGTGCCCATTGAGGGCACACTGTTGCTCAAACACTAAGGTTTTTCATGGAACGTATCGCTGTCATCGACTTTGAAACCACCGGTATTTCCCCCGGTGCCGGTTGCCGCGCCACCGAGGTGGCGGTGGTAATGCTCGAAGGCGGGCGCATTGTCGAGCGCTACCAGAGCCTGATGAACGCGGGCGTGCCAGTGCCGGCCTTCGTCGCCGGCCTGACCGGCATCACCACCGCCATGTTGCGCACTGCGCCGCCGGTGGACAAAGTGATGAACGAGGTGGCCGAGTTTGTCGGTTGCACCCCATTGCTGGCGCACAACGCGGCCTTCGACCAGAAGTTCTGGGACTACGAACTGAGCCGCATCGGTCGCAGCCGCAGCCAGCCGTTCGCTTGCTCTCTGCTGCTGTCACGGCGCCTGCTGCCGGCGGCGCCGAACCACAAGCTGGGTACTCTGACACGTTGGGCTGGGTTGCCGGACACCGGGACCGCGCACCGGGCCATGGCCGATGCCGAAATGGCCGCCAACCTGCTGCAACACCTGACTGGCGTGTTGCGCCAGGACCACGGTTTACAGCAACTTTCGCACGATCTGCTTTGTCGGTTGCAGAAAGTCCCGGCTGCAAAGGTGCGCGACACGCTGGCCAAGTACCGTTAGGGCTGGCCGGCAATACAGGGCTCAAGCCGAACGCACCAAAAGTGTGCCGCTCATTTGAGCCCGTTCTGTAACGTATCTTCGCCCAGGCAGGCCGTTAAACTGAAGCACCCGTAAACGGATTTCGAGTTTTCCCATGCCTGCCGCCCGTCGCTTCCCGCTGTTGCTCATTGGTGCTTTCCTGGCCTTGTACCTGGTTTGGGGTTCCACTTATCTGTTCATTCGTATCGGCGTGGAGAGCTGGCCTCCGATGCTCATGGCCGGGGTGCGCTTTCTGATTGCCGGCGGCCTGCTGTACGGTTTTTTGCGCTGGCGCGGTGTGCCCGCGCCGACCTGGCCGCAGTGGCGGGCGGCAGGGGCAATTGGCTTTTTGCTGCTTAGCTGTGGCAACGGTGGTGTGACCGTGGCCGAGCATGCTGGCGTGGCGTCGGGCGTAGCGGCGCTGGCCGTGGCGACAGTGCCACTGTTCACCCTGCTGTTCGGCCTGTTGTTCGGGCACCGCAATTCGAAGCTGGAGTGGGCGGGCATTGCCCTGGGGCTGGTGGGTATCGGCCTGCTGAACCTGGGTTCCAACCTGCAGGCAAGCCCGATGGGTGCAGCGCTGATCCTGTTCGCAGCGGCGTCCTGGGCGTTCGGCTCGGTGTGGAGCAAAACCTTGCCGCTGCCCCAGGGGCCGATGGCCAGCGCGGCAGAAATGCTGGTGGGGGGGGCGGTACTGTTGCTGGGCAGTGTGCTGTCGGGCGAGCGTATGACGCAGATGCCGACCGCTGCCGGCTGGGGGGCGTTGGCCTATCTGGTGTTCTTCGGCTCGATCCTGGCGTTCAGTGCCTACATGTATTTGCTCAAACATGTGCGCCCGGCAGCCGCCACCAGCTACGCCTACGTCAACCCGGCGGTGGCGGTGCTGTTGGGCATCGTCTTCGCCGGCGAACAGATTGGCGCCGAAGAGTGCGTGGCGATGGCGGTGATTATCGGTGCGGTGGTGCTGATCGGCCTCCCACAGTGGCGCAAGGCGCCTGCGCAGCCGTTGAAAGGCGAAATCTGCAAGTAGGCAGGGGTGATGCGGTAAACTTGCCGCCTTCGCTGAACCCCCCGACGGTATTGCCATGAATTTCGCCAAACTCGGCCTGATCGAACCGCTGCTGCGTACCCTGCAGCAGCTGGACTACACCACCCCGACCCCGGTGCAGGCCAAGGCCATCCCCGCCGTGCTGGCCGGCCGCGACCTGATGGCCGCAGCCCAGACCGGTACCGGCAAGACCGCAGGCTTTGCCTTGCCCGTGCTGCAGCGCCTGGCGCTGGAAGGCGAAAAGGTGGCCAGCAACTCCATCCGTGCGCTGGTGCTGGTACCTACCCGCGAACTGGCCGAGCAGGTGCACAACAACGTGCGCGAATACGCCGAGAACCTGCCGCTGAGCACCTACGCGGTGTATGGCGGCGTCAGCATCAACCCGCAGATGATGCGCCTGCGCCGTGGTGTCGACCTGCTGGTGGCCACCCCGGGTCGTTTGCTCGACCTGTTCCGGCAGAACGCGGTGAAGTTCAACCAGGTGCAGACCCTGGTACTGGACGAAGCTGACCGCATGCTCGACCTGGGCTTTGCCGAGGAGCTGCAATCGGTTTACGCGGTGCTGCCCCGCAAGCGCCAGACGCTGCTGTTCTCCGCCACCTTCTCCGATCAGATTCGCGTGCTGGCGGGGTTGGCCTTGAATGACCCGCTCAGTATCGAAGTGAGCCCGCGCAACGCCACCGCGACCAGCGTCAAGCAGTGGCTGGTGCCTGTGGATAAAAAGCGCAAGGAAGACCTGTTCTGCCACCTGCTGCGCAAGCAGCGCTGGACCCAGGTGCTGGTGTTCGCCAAGACCCGTAACGGTGTCGACCAACTGGTGCAGCGTTTGCTGGCCGAAGGTGTGAACGCCGACGGCATTCATGGGGACCGCCCGCAGGCTACCCGTCAGCGCGCGCTGGACAGCTTCAAGGCCCGCGAAGTGCAGGTGCTGGTGGCCACCGATGTGGCAGCCCGTGGCCTGGACATCGATGATTTGCCGCTGGTGGTCAACCTTGACCTGCCGATCGTTGCCGAGGACTACGTGCACCGCATTGGCCGTACCGGGCGGGCGGGCAACAAGGGCGAGGCGATTTCGCTGGTGTGCGCGGATGAAGTGCAACTGCTGGCGGCTATCGAAGTGCTGACCCGGCAGACCCTGCCGCGTCATGAAGAGCCTGATTTTATCCCTGATCATCGGGTGCCGCTGACCGATGCCAGTGGCCAGGTGATCAAGAAACCGAAGAAGCCCAAGAAGCCGAAAGAAAACAGCGCCAAGCGCGGGCTGGGCCGTTGGATGGACAGTTCTGAGGCGGGTAATTCCGAGCCGGCAGTCAAGGCGGTGCGCAAGGTGCCGAGTTTCAATGGTGGGCCGCGCAAGCGTAAGCCCTGAGATTTCGGGGCCGCTCTGCGGCCCATCGCGACACAGTTCAGGCCCGCGCCGTACCTGTGGCAGCGGCCTTGTGTCGCGAAAGGGCTGCGCAGCAGCCCCGGCAATCTTTCAGGAAACCGGCTTAACCCAATCCGCCGCCGCTCGCCCGGCGCGCAAGCCGCTGGCAAAGCACGCCGTTAGCAAATACCCCCCGGTCGGCGCCTCCCAGTCCAGCATTTCGCCGGCACAGAACACCCCCGGCATGCCCTTGACCATCAACCCCTCATCCAGCCCCTCGAAACGCACCCCGCCGGCGCTACTGATCGCTTCATCCAGCGGCCGTGTACGCACCAACGTGATCGGCAATGCCTTGATCGATCGGGCCAGCGCCTGCGGGTCGGCAAAGCTCGCGTGATCAGTCAGCTCCCGCAGCAGTGCCGCCTTGACCCCATCGATACCCAACTGGCTGTGCAGATGCTTGGCCATGGAGCGTGAACCGCGTGGCTTGGCCAGTGCCTGGGCAATTTTGTCCACAGGCTTGTCCGGCAGCAGGTCGAGCAACAGCAGCCCACGGCCGTCACGGTTGATGGCCTCGCGCAGCGGAGCCGACCAGGCATACACCAGGCTGCCCTCCACACCTTGCGCGGTGAGGATGAACTCGCCTTTGCGCGGTGCACTGCCCGGTACGCTGAGGGCAATGTTCTTCAGCGGCGCGCCGGCGAACTTGTCCTTGAGCAAGGCGCTCCAACTGTCTACTTCAAAACCGCAGTTGCTCGGCTGCAAAGGCGAGATATCCACAGCCCGTTCGGCCAGCAGCGGTTGCCAGCTGCCGTCGGAGCCCAGTCGCGCCCAGCTGGCGCCACCCAGTGCCAGCACCACGACGGCGGCTTTCACCAGCCGTTCGCCCTGTGGATAAGCAATCCGCAAGGCGCCATCGGAGTTCCAGCCCAGCCAGCGATGACGGGTGTGGATAACTACCCCGTTGTCACGCAGGCGCTTGAGCCAGGCACGTAGCAGCGGCGCGGCTTTCATGTCGGTCGGAAACACCCGGCCCGAGGTGCCGACGAAGGTTTCGATGCCCAGGCCGTGAATCCATTGGCGTAATGCGTCCGCATCGAAGTCGCGCAGCAACGCCTCGATCTCGCCCTGGCGTTCGGCATAGCGGGCCACGAACGCCGAGTAGGGCTCGGAATGGGTGATGTTCATGCCGCCGACGCCCGCCAGCAGGAACTTGCGCCCAACCGAAGGCATGGCATCGAACACCTCGACTGACAGGCCTGCCTGGGCCAGTGCTTCGGCAGCCATCAAGCCGGCAGGGCCGCCACCGATGACGACAGCGAGGGGAGAGGATGCGGGGTTCAGATCGGGCATGGTGGGCAGCAGGCTGTGGAAAAGAGGCGCATTCTAGCGCAGCGCTGGCCATGGAAGCACTGGTCAAAAAATGCTCAGAAGTCTGCAGGCCTTGCCATCAAAGGGCTGTAGCGCCTTTCCCGCAGGTTATCCACAAGCGGTTCCACAGTCATTGTGAACAACCGATGACGCGTGCTGCGCTGTGGTGAAGGATGCCGTGGCGTTTGGCCAAGGCTGCGCGGTCCTTGCTGTAACCACCGCCGATCACGCCCACCACCGGGATATCGCGGCCCAGGCAGTGGCGCAATACGGCTTCGTCACGGGCGGCAACGCCAGCATCGGTCAGTTGCAGGTAGCCCAAGGCGTCGTCTTTGTGCACATCGACGCCGGCGTCATACAGCACCAGGTCGGGCTGATACAACGGCAGCAGGTAATTGAGGGCGTCGTCCACCACCTTCAGGTAGGCGGTATCGCCCATGCCACGGGGCAGGGGGATGTCCCAGTCGCTTTGCGCCTTGCGGGCCGGGAAGTTCTGCTCGCAGTGCAGCGACACGGTGATGGCCTCTGGCGTGTCGTGCAGGATGCGCGCGGTGCCATCGCCCTGGTGCACGTCGCAGTCGAAAATCAGCACCCGGTGTACCCGGCCAGCCGCCAGCAGGTAACGGCTGATCACCGCGAGGTCGTTGAAGATGCAGAAGCCGGCGGGGTGGTCGTAATGGGCATGGTGGGTGCCACCGGCGAGGTGGCAGGCGATGCCGTGCTGCAGGGCCATTTCGGCCGTGAGCAGCGAGCCGCCGACGGCGCGCACGGTGCGCCGGGCCAGCGCCTCGCTCCAGGGCAGGCCGAGGCGGCGCTGGTCCTCGCGCGACAGCTCGCCGTTCATGTAGCGCTCGATGTAGCTGCGGTCGTGGGCCAGGGCGAGGATGTCGTTGGGGCAGATGTCCGGGCGCAGCAGGGCTTGGTCGGTGGTCAGCCCGCTGTCGACCAAGTGGTCGCGCAGCAGGCGGAACTTGTCCATCGGGAAGCGGTGTTCGGCGGGGAACTCCGGGCTGTAGTCTTCGTGGTAGATCAGCGGCAGCGGCATGGGGTGTTCACAATCGGGGCCAGTGCTGATCTTGCCAGTTATCGTCCTGCGCTGGCCAATACGCGTTGCCAGTCCGGCTCGTTCAGGCGCCCTAGGATGCGCGCCTTGCCATCGCCATCCACCGACACGAACAAAGCGCTGGCGTAGCTGCTTTGACGCTCGCCACCGGCAACGTTCTGCTGGCGGGCGAAATGGTCGATGCAGCCGTTGTGGGTCACCAGCACCAGGTTGTGCCCCGCACGTTTGCGCGCCAGCGCCTCGCTGGCGAACTGGCTGTCGCAGGTTTCCAGCCAGCCTTCGCTGGCCACCGCCTGACCGAGGATGAAGTGCGCGGTTTGCCGGGTGCGCAGTTTCGGGCTGGTCAGCAGGTCGGCGTTGTGCAGGCCCAGCCGGTTCAGCCCTTGGCCAACACGGGTTGCGGCCTGGCTACCGCTGACGGTGATACCGGTGGGGTCGTCCAGGCAGGGGCCGGGTGCGCTGTCGCAGCGTTCGGCGTGGCGGATCATCACGATCACCGCGCCTTCGGCCCAGTCTTGCAGTAAACCGCTGTCACTCAGTTGTTGCTCGTTGCCAAGGTCCACGATATGCGTCCTCGTCGCCAGCCAGGTGGTCAACGCCGCCACGACCATGCACAGGCCAAGGGCGGCACCGAGGGCTTTGCGAGACAGGCGCCGCTTGCGCCGGGTGTGTATGGCAGCGTGCCCCAGGGTATTGCTCGATTGCATGCGTAGCTCCGTTGGCATGGCCGCGTCTGGCGCGGCAGAGATGGCGGCATTGTGCTGAGGGGCCTGTCGGGGGCCGGTGAAGGGCGTGTGAAAATTGCATTCGGCGGCTACCGGTTGGGTGAAAGCCGAGCCCGCGCCTACGCTGTACACTGCAAGGCGGCAAAACCGGAGCAGGCCCCATGACCCCCATCCTTGAACTGGAAAGCGCACGGCTGGTGCTGCGCCAATGGCACGACGACGACCTGCGCGAGTTCGCCGCGCTGTGCGCCGACCCGCAGGTGATGCGCTACTTCCCGGCGCCCCTGACGCGTCTGGAAGCCGCTGCATTGATCGGTCGGGTGCGCGGGCACTTCAATGAATACGGTTTTGGTTTGTGGGCCCTTGAGCGCAAGGACAGCGGCGCGTTCATCGGCATGACCGGTTTGCTGCACGTGGGCTTCGAGGCCGATTTCACCCCCGCTGTGGAGATTGGCTGGCGCCTGGCCCGCCGTCACTGGGGCCTGGGTTTTGCCAGCGAGGCGGCGTGGACCTGCCTGCGTTGTGCTTTCGCCCAATTGCGCCTGGAGGAAGTGGTGTCGTTCACTAGCGAGAGCAACCTGCCGTCGCAGAAGGTCATGCAAGCCATCGGTATGCAGCAGGACGCGCAGGGCAGTTTCGAGCACCCCCGCCTGCCTGAGGGCCACCCGCTGCGCCCGCATGTGCTGTACCGCATCGACCGCACCCATTGGGAGCGCACCCTGCGCCCCTGAATGCATGGCCATGCCCGGCACCAATGACAAACCCTGTATTATTTGCCCACTTGGAAGGCGCTGCATGTTGCACGTTCAGCGCCTGTGAGATCGAGCGCCGCTCGGGCGGCGCATCGCGAGCAAGCTCGCTCCTACGGAGAACCCCCGATGAGTCATGTGTTGGACGACCTGGTCGACCTGTTGAGCCTCGAAGCCATCGAGGAGAACCTGTTCCGTGGCCGCAGCCAGGACCTGGGCTTCCGCCAGCTGTACGGTGGGCAAGTGCTGGGGCAGTCGTTGTCGGCAGCCAGCCAGACGGTCGAGGACGCGCGCCATGTGCATTCGTTGCACGGCTACTTCCTGCGCCCGGGCGATGCCAGCCTGCCGGTGGTGTACTCGGTGGACCGCGTGCGCGATGGCGGCAGTTTCAGCACCCGGCGGGTGACGGCGATCCAGAAAGGCCAGACCATCTTCACCTGCAGCGCATCGTTCCAGTACGACGAGGAAGGGTTCGAGCACCAGGCGCAGATGCCAGAGGTGGTCGGCCCGGAAAACCTGCCGACCGAAGTCGAACTGGCCCGCGCCATGGCCGACCAGTTGCCCGAGCGCATTCGCGACAAAGTGCTGTGCGCCAAGCCGATCGAGATCCGCCCGGTCACCGAGCGTGACCCGTTCAACCCCAAGCCCGGCGACCCGGTGAAGTACGCCTGGTTCCGCGCCGACGGCAACCTGCCTGACGTACCCGCCCTGCACAAGTACCTGCTGGCCTACGCCTCGGACTTCGGCCTGCTGACCACTGCGCTGCTGCCCCATGGCAAGTCGGTGTGGCAGCGCGACATGCAGATCGCCAGCCTCGATCATTCGTTGTGGTTCCATGGCAACCTGCGCGCTGACGAATGGCTGCTGTACGCAACCGATAGCCCCTGGGCCGGTAATTCCCGTGGTTTCTGCCGCGGCAGCATCTTCAACCAGGCCGGGCAACTGGTGGCATCGTCCAGCCAGGAAGGCCTGATTCGTCATCGCAAGGATTGGGCATGAGCCTCCTTGGCGAGGTGCGCAACTGGGTGTTCGACATGGACGGCACCTTGACCGTGGCGGTGCACGACTTTGCCGCCATTCGCGTGGCGTTGGACATCCCGGCCGAGCACGACATCCTCACCCACCTGGCGGCGCTGCCGGCTGATGAGGCGGCAGCCAAGCATGCCTGGTTGCTGGAGCACGAGCGGGACCTGGCGGTTGCCTCCACGGCGGCCACCGGGGCGGTGGAACTGGTGCGCGAACTGGCCGAGCGCGGTTGCCGGCTGGGTATTCTTACCCGCAATGCGCGTGAGCTGGCGCATGTGACGCTGGAGGCCATTGGCCTGGCGGACTGCTTCGCGGTGGAGCACATTCTCGGGCGTGACGAAGCGGCGCCCAAGCCGAGCCCGGATGGGTTACTGAAAATTGCCAGTGCCTGGGGCGTGGCGCCCAGTGAGCTTGTGATGGTGGGGGATTACCGCTTTGACCTGGACTGTGGACGGGCGGCGGGGGCGCGCACGGTGCTGGTGAACCTGCCGGATAACCCGTGGCCGGAGCTGGTGGATTGGCATGCGGCCGATTGCCAGGCATTGAAGGTGATGCTGGGCTGATTCTTGTATTGGCAATGCGGGCCTGTTCGCGGGCATGCCCGCGAAAGGGCCGGACCTGTCTATGCTGAACCCCATTCTTTCTTCTGATACGGAGACCTACCCATGACCAGCAAGGCCATCTACGTACAACCCGGCGGCGGCTACGACAAGGTCGAGGTCGGCACCAGCGAGGCCCTGGCCCCCAAGGCCGGCGAGATCACCGTGCGCCTGCACGCCAGCTCCCTCAACTACCACGATTTCGCCGTGGTCAGCGGCATGTGGGGCCCGAGCGAGCGGCGCATCCCCATGGCCGATGGCGCCGGTGAGGTGGTCGCGGTGGGGGCTGGAGTTACCGAGTTCCAGGTCGGCGACAGCGTGGTCAGCACCTTCTTCCCCGATTGGCTCGATGGCCAGGCCAATGTCGAGGGCTTTGCCCAGGTGCCTGGCGACGGCCTCGATGGCTACGCCCGAGAGCAGGTCACCGCCCGTGCCACTGCGTTCACCCTGGCGCCCAAGGGTTTCAGCCATGCCGAAGCGGCCACCCTGACCACCGCCGGGCTTACCGCCTGGCGCGCGCTGATGAGTGATGATCACCTCAAGCCCGGCGACACGGTGCTGGTGCAGGGCACTGGCGGTGTGTCGATTTTCGCCTTGCAGTTCGCCAAACTGGCCGGCGCCACAGTGATCGCCACCTCGTCCAGCGATGCCAAGTTGGAGCGCCTGAAAGCGTTGGGTGCCGACCACCTGATCAATTACAAGAGCACCCCGGCCTGGGGTGAGAAAGTGCGTGAGCTGACGGGCAACCGCGGGGTTGATCATGTGATCGAAGTGGGCGGCCCGGCGACGCTGGAGCAGTCGATGATTGCCGCGCGCATCGGTGGGCATGTTTCGCTGATCGGTATCCTCACCGGGGTGGCTGGGCAGTTGCCGCTGGTGCAGGCGCTGGTGCGGCAGATTCGCCTGCAAGGGGTGCTGGTAGGCAGCCGTGCGCAGCAGCAGGCGATGGTGCGGGCGATCGATGCCAACGGCCTGCGCCCGGTGGTGGACAAGCATTTCGAGTTGGAGCAGATCGTCGAGGCGTTCCGTTACCAGGAGAGCAACCGGCATTTCGGCAAGATCTGCCTGACTTGGTGAGGATAGGTGAGGGCGGCTGGATGTAACGGCCACCCTACAAGCCAATACATTCGCGCACATCGGCAGCACAGGGCGGCTGGCTAGAATGCCCCGCTCTGTTGCGATTGATTCTCTTCAAGAGGATGCCCCGATGTGCCCGACTCCCCTTTTCTGGCAGCGTTTGCTGCCTGTCTTGCTGTTGGCTACCTGCCTCGGCTTCATCCAACCTGCCAGCGCCATGCAAGTGACCGACGTGCTCGGGCGCAAGGTCGAGGTTGACCACCCGCCTCAGCGCATCGTGCTTGGCGAAGGGCGGCTGTTCTTCGCGCTGGCTTTGCTTGACCGTGACAACCCGTTCCAGCGGGTGGTTGGCTGGCAGAACGACATGCGCCTGCTCGACCCGCATACCTATGAGGTGTATGCGCAGCAGTACCCACAAGTGGCCAAGTTGCCGCTGATCGGCCAGGCGTCCGAGCAGAGCGTGAGCGCTGAGCAGATACTGGCGCTCAAGCCCGACCTGGCCATTTTCAGCATCGCCGGTGAGGGCCCGACCCAGCACAGCCCGGTGGCCGATCTACTGGAAAAGGCCGGGGTGCCGGTGCTGTTCATCGACTTTCGCGTGCACCCGATCCGCAATACCCGGGTGAGCATGCAGGCACTGGGCACGCTGCTGGGGCGTGAGCCGCAGGCGGCGGAGTACCTGAACCTGTACGACCGTCACCTGAAGCGGGTAACCGACGGCGTGGCCAGGATCAAGGAAAGCGAGCGGCCCAAGGTGTTTCTCGAACTGTTGGCTGGCGTGTGGCAGGCACCGGGGCACACCACTGGCAAGAGCGGATTGGGCAGCGTGGTCGAAGCCGTAGGCGGGCACAACATTGGTGCCGATGTGGTGCCTGGGGCGCTGGGTGATGTGAGTGTCGAGTACGTGTTGCAAGCCGACCCGGACGTGTACATCGCCACCGGCAACCGCGCGCCCGGGGTGCTGCTGGGGGCTGGCGTCTCCACCGATACGGCACGCCAGAGCCTGGCGAAGATCACCGCGCGCCCCGAGTTCGCCCCGCTGCGGCCGATCCAGGCTGGCCAGACCCATGGCTTGTGGCATGACTTCTACAACTCGCCGTTCAACATCCTGGCGGTCGAGGCCATGGCCCGATGGGTACACCCGGAGCGTTTCAAGGCGCTCGACCCGCAGGCAACCATGGGTGAAATCAACCGCATGCTCAAGGTCGGCCTGGACGGCCAGTACTGGGTCGATGCCAGGTGACCGCGCTGGCCCGCGAAGGCGCGGCGTTGGCAGCCTGGCATTATCGTCGCCTGTTGTGGCGGCGGGCCTTGCTGGTCTTCACGCTGGCGTTGTTGCTGTTGTTGTCGGTACTGGGCGACCTGGCCAGCGGTGCCTCGGGCATGGGCCTGGGGCAATTGCTGCATGGCGTCTTCGACCCGGCGACGTTGAGTGCCACCGAGCGGGTGATCATCTGGAACGTGCGCCTGCCGTACTCGCTGATGGCGGTGCTGGTGGGGGCGGCCTTGGCGCTTGCCGGTGCCGAGATGCAGGCGATTCTAGACAACCCGCTGGCCAGCCCCTTCACCTTGGGTGTGTCGTCATCGGCGGCACTCGGCGCCTCGCTGGCGATTGCCTACCCACTGGGCATTGCCTGGCTGGCGCCGAGCGCCCAGGTGACGGTGATGGCGTTCATCTTCGCCTGCCTGTCGGTGGTGCTGTTGCAGGCCATGTCGCGGTTGCGTGGCGCCGGGGTCGAGAGCCTGGTGCTGTTTGGCATCGCCTTGGTGTTCAGCTGCAATGCGTTGGTCTCGTTGCTGCAATTGCTGGCCACCGAGGATGTGCTGCAGCAACTGGTGTTCTGGACCTTGGGTAGCCTGGCCCGCGCCGACTGGCAGAAGCTAGGCATGCTGGCCCTGGTGCTGGGGTTGCTGTTGCCGTTCTCGCTACGAGCGGCACCGGCCATGACCTTGCTGCGCATGGGCGAGGACCGTGCGCGCAGTTTTGGCGTCGATACCCGGCGCCTGCGTTTTGCCTCGCTGCTGCGCATCAGCCTGTTGTCGGCAACGGCGGTGGCATTCGTCGGCACCATCGGTTTTGTCGGCCTGGTCGGGCCGCACATCGCCCGGCTGCTGGTCGGTGAGGACCAACGCTTCCTGCTGCCCGCCAGTGCGCTGGTGGGGGCGTTGATGCTGTCGCTGTCGTCGCTTGTCAGCAAGGCGATCTTGCCGGGGGTGATCGTGCCGGTGGGCATCGTTACCGCGCTGGTGGGCGTGCCGGTATTCGTGGTGCTGGTGTTCCGCCGGGGGAGAAGGTTGTGAGCCTGTTGATCGAGGGTGTTTCGGTGGCCTACGGCGCGCGGCAGATCCTGCAGGGGGTGAGCCTGCCGGCGTTGCCGGCCGGCAGCCTGGTAGCGCTGGTCGGGCCAAATGGTGCGGGCAAATCCACGTTGTTGCGTGCCTTGGCAGGGCTGGAGCGGATGCGCGGTGGTTTGCGCCTGGATGGGCAGGATGTGACGCGCCTGGGCTTTGCCGAGCGCTCACGTCGCCTGGCCTATATGCCCCAGCAGCTACCGCCGGGTATCGCCTTGGGCGTATTGGAAAGCATTGTTGCGGCCTTGCGCGTGAGCGCTGGCAGCGATCTGCTGGGCAGCGCCTTCGATGCGTTGCGCCAGTTGGGCATCGAGGGTTTGGCCGAGCGCTCGCTGGACAGTTTGTCTGGCGGGCAACGGCAGCTGGTGGCCTTGGCCCAGTTGCTGGCACGCAACCCACAGGTGCTGTTGCTGGACGAGCCGACCAGTGCGCTGGACCTGCATTACCAGTTGCGGGTGATGGGCGCTGTGCGCGAACGCGTGCAGGCGCATCGGTTGCTGGCGGTGGCGGTGCTGCATGACATCAACCTGGCAGCCAGCCACGCAGATTGGCTGGTGGTGTTGCGTGAGGGCAGGGTGGTGGCCTGCGGTGCGCCGGGGGATGTGCTGCAGCCGGGGCTGTTGGCTGAGGTGTATGGCGTGGTGGCCCGGGTGGAGCGCTGTTCGCAGGGGCGCCTGCAGGTGCTGGTGGACCGGGCGTTGGCTTGAAAACCGGCCAGATGCGGTCCCTTGTAGGAGCGGCCTTGTGTCGCGAAAGGGCTGCGAAGCAGCCCCCCGATTTATGCGATACAGCTGATGACCGGGGGCCGCTTCGCGGCCCTTTCGCGACACAAGGCCGCTCCTACACAGGGGGGATGCGCCAGTCGGATGATTATCAATCTGGCAGCAACCGATCGCGGCTGTTGGACAGGTGCAGGCACACCGCCGCCCGCGCCGCATCCGGGTCTTGTCGGCGGATGGCATTGAGGATCGCCTCGTGCTCCAGGTTGGCCAGGTAGGCTTGCCGCGCCAGCTTGGCCCCGGAGCGTTCGGCCAGGGCCATGCGGTTACGCGGGATCAGGCCGTTGCCTAGCTGCAGCAGCATCTCGGTGAAATACAGGTTGCCAGTGGCCTCGGCAATCAGCAGGTGAAAGCGCCGGTCGGCTTCGATGCAACTGTCGCCAGCTGCGGCCAGGTCCTGGTAGTCATCCAGCGCCTGGCGCATGCGTGCCAGCTGCCCCTCGTCACGGCGCAGCGCGGCCAATGCGGCGGCCTGACCCTCCAGGCCAATACGCAGTTCCAGCAGATCACGCACATTCGCCGCGCTTTCCGCCGCCACGCGCAGGCCGGCCTGGGCGTGGCGCTCCATCACGAACGTACCGATACCGTGGCGCGGCTCCACCAGCCCCGAAGCTTGCAACTTGGACAAGGCTTCGCGCACCACCGTGCGGCTGACTCCGTGCTCGCGCACCAGGGTGTTTTCCGAGGGCAACTTGTCGCCCGGTTTGAAGGTGCCCAGCAAAATGTGCTGGGTCAGGCTGGAAACCAGGTCATGAGCGCGGCTGTGGCCGCGTTTACGGGCGTGTTCGGGTTCCATGTGCCATCCGCTGACTGTTGTGCTTGTACGACAAGTTAATCGATAGAAATATTTTTTGCTGGTTTTTCACGTGATCAAGTCAACGCGTAGGTTAAGTGTTTTTGCATAATCGAAGCAGATTGCCATTGTGATGGCTTGTATTTTGAGGATTTACCGACGTTAGTGAGCTTGTCGTACAACTGCGCGGCGCATATGCTCACCCCCACTGCCATGTCAGACAACCTCGACCCGCACAAAAACAATTAGTGGGAGATCCGCAAGTGAACGACACCCTCGCTCCGTCTGGCCGACATGACGGCGACGCGTTGGCCAGCGCCGTGGCCAAGGTCAAGCGCCACGTACTGCCGCTGTTCGTCATCATGTTCATCGTCAACTACCTCGACCGCGTCAACATCGGCTTTGTCCGCCCGCACCTGGAAAGTGACCTGGGCATCAGCGCTGCGGCCTTCGGCTTTGGCGCCGGCTTGTTCTTCATCGGCTACGCACTGTTCGAAGTGCCCTCCAACATGCTGCTGCAAAAGGTCGGTGCCCGCCTGTGGCTGACCCGCATCATGTTCACCTGGGGGCTGGTGGCCACGGCCATGGCCTTTGTGCAGAACGAAACCCAGTTCTATGTGCTGCGCTTTCTACTGGGTGTGGCCGAAGCGGGGTTCTTCCCAGGGGTGATCTACTACTTCACCCGTTGGTTGCCGGCTGCCGAGCGCGGCAAAGCCATTGCCATCTTCCTCAGCGGTTCGGCACTGGCTTCGTTGATTTCCGGGCCGCTGGCCGGGGCGCTGATGCAGCTTCAGGGCTTGGGCCTGCATGGCTGGCAGTGGATGCTGTTCATCGAAGGCATGGCCTCGGTGGTGCTGTGCTTCTTCGTGTTCTTCTGGCTCGACTCCAAGCCGCAAGATGCCAAGTGGCTGAGCAAGGCCGAACAGGACGCACTGGTCGCCACCATCGACCGCGAGCAGCAAGCACGCGAGGCCGTTGGCGCTGTCAAACCGTCGGCCTGGAGCCTGCTCAAGGACCGCCAGATCGTGCTGTTCTGCCTGATCTACTTCTGCATCCAGTTGACCATCTATGCCGCCACGTTCTGGCTGCCGAGCATCATCAAGCGCATGGGCGATCTGAGTGACATGCAGGTCGGGTTCTTCAACTCGATCCCGTGGCTGATCTCGATCCTGGCCATGTACGCCTTCGCCGCCGGTTCCACACGCTGGAAATTCCAGCAGGCCTGGGTGGCGGGTGCCCTGCTGGTCGCCGCCATCGGCATGTTCATGTCCACTACCGGTGGGCCGGTGTTCGCCTTCGTCGCGGTGTGCTTCGCCGCGATTGGCTTCAAGTCGGCGTCGTCGCTGTTCTGGCCAATCCCCCAGGGCTACCTGGATGCCCGTATCGCGGCAGCGGTCATTGCCCTGATCAACTCAGTCGGCAACCTCGGTGGCTTCGTCGCCCCCACCACCTTTGGCCTGCTGGAGCAGCAAACCGGCTCGATCCAGGGTGGGCTGTACGGCCTGGCGGTAACCTCGGTGCTTGCAGCCATCGCCATCTTCTTCGTACGCATGCGCCCCAAAGGCGCCCCTTCCGATGACCTCAAGGCCCCTTCGGCCCTGGGCCAGACCCACTGATGACTGCGAGACAACAACCATGAACATGCAGACCAACCCAGCCGTTCACACCAGCACCCCGGTGGTCACCGACCTGCGCGTGATCCCCGTCGCCGGCCATGACAGCATGCTGCTCAACCTCAGTGGCGCCCATGGCCCGTACTTCACCCGCAACGTGGTGGTGCTGCGCGACAGCGCCGGCAACACCGGCCTTGGCGAAGTGCCCGGCGGCGAGAAGATTCGCCAAACCCTGGAGGACGCCCGCAGCCTGGTGGTCGGCCAGCCAATCGGCCATTACCAGCGTGTGCTCAATGCCATGCGCCAGACCTTCGCTAACCGCGACTCGGCCGGCCGTGGCCTGCAAACCTTCGACCTGCGCATCACCGTGCACGCGGTGACCGCCATCGAGTCGGCGCTGCTCGACCTGCTCGGCCAGCATCTGAACGTGCCAATGGCGGCACTGCTGGGCGAGGGGCAGCAACGCGATGCAGTGAAGATGCTCGGTTACCTGTTCTATATCGGCGACCGTCAGCAGACCGACCTGGCTTACCGCAACGAAACCGATAGCGATGAAGACTGGTTCCGCCTGCGTCACGAAACGGCGCTGACCACAGAGGCGGTGGTACGTCTGGCCGAGGCCGCCAAGGCGCGTTATGGCTTCAGCGACTTCAAGCTCAAGGGCGGGGTATTGCGCGGCGAAGAAGAGATGGACGCGGTAACGGCCTTGGCCGAGCGCTTCCCCGAAGCGCGCATCACTCTTGACCCGAACGGCGCCTGGTCATTGCAAGAGGCCATTGCCCTGTGTCGCGACAAGCACGGCGTGCTGGCCTACGCCGAAGACCCGTGCGGTGCCGAGAACGGTTACTCGGGCCGTGAAGTGATGGCCGAGTTCCGCCGCGCCACTGGTCTGCCCACCGCCACCAACATGATCGCCACCGACTGGCGACAGATGGGCCATGCCATCCAGTTGCAGTCGGTGGACATCCCGCTGGCCGACCCGCACTTCTGGACTTTGCAGGGTTCGGTGCGGGTGGCGCAGATGTGCAACGACTGGGGGCTGACCTGGGGTTCCCACTCCAACAACCACTTCGACATTTCGCTGGCGATGTTCACTCAGGTGGCGGCTGCGGCGCCGGGTGAGATCACCGCCATCGACACCCATTGGATCTGGCAGGACGGCCAACGCCTGACCCGCGAGCCGCTGCGTATTGTCGACGGGCATGTGCGGGTGCCGGCGCGGCCAGGGCTGGGGGTGGAGTTGGATGAAGACCAACTGGCCAAGGCGCATGAGTGCTACCGCAACATGGGCCTTGGCGCGCGGGATGACAGCGTGGCGATGCAGTACCTGATACCGGGGTGGTGCTTCGATAACAAGCGGCCTTGCCTGGTGCGTTAAGGCGGGTTCAAGACTTTGCAAGGAAGGCCTTGGGAAACCGGGGCTTTTTTGTATCTGACCGATAGGGCCAGTGCAGGCAACACACATCCAAATGAAAAACAAAAGCGCCAAACGGCCCGGTGACGCGATCGGGCATGCCATTCGCGACATCTGGCGTTAATGGAAACGCCCTGTCGTGATCGAACAGTTCCGGGGCGTTCTCGTGTAATTACCCACAGCCATGCGGGGCTTAAATGAAGCCCGTCCTGCACTGACAGCTGCTCTGTGATGCGTGCCAAAGATCAACAACAGAACGCGAGTAAGCTGTCGACTTATTGAATTCAAAGGAGATATTTTCGCCTACGCCTGCCCGTCCATCCTTGTGTCAGCAAAAAGAGAACAACATCAATGAACACCGTGGGATCTGATGGCAACCTTGCACAAGGTTTCAAGCCACGTCATGTAACGATGCTGTCCATCGCCGGCATCATCGGCGCCGGACTTTTCGTAGGCTCCGGCCATGCCATCGCGGCAGCCGGGCCAGCAACCATAATTTCCTATTTCGTGGCCGGGACCCTGGTGGTACTGGTCATGCGCATGCTCGGCGAAATGGCCGTGGCACACCCTGACACCGGATCGTTTTCCACCTATGCCGACCAGGCCATTGGCCGCTGGGCCGGGTACACCATCGGCTGGTTGTACTGGTGGTTCTGGGTGCTGGTCATCCCTATCGAAGCGCTGGCCGCCGGGCATGTGCTGAACGCCTGGTTCCCGCAGGTGGACAGCTGGATCTTCGCCTTGGCTTCGGTGCTGTTGCTGGCCGGTACCAACCTGTTCAGTGTGGCCAAGTACGGCGAGTTCGAGTTCTGGTTCGCCATCCTCAAGGTCACCGCCATTCTGGGTTTCATCGGCCTGGGTTTCGCCGCGCTGATGGGTTGGCTGCCCAACCGTGAGGTCAGCGGGCTGAGCGGGTTGATGGCCGAGTACGGCGGCTTTGCGCCGAAGGGCTGGTCGGCCGTGGTCGGTGCGTTCATTACCGTGATGTTCAGCTTCATCGGCACCGAGGCGGTGACCATCGCGGCCTCCGAGTCCAGCGACCCATCGCGCAACATCGCCAAGGCCACCCGCTCGGTGATCTGGCGTATCAGCACCTTCTACATCCTGTCGATCTTCGTGATCATCTCGGTGGTGCCGTGGAACGACCCGCAGCTGGCGGTGGTGGGTTCGTACCAGCGTGCGCTGGAAATCATGAACATCCCCAACGCGGCGTTCATGGTCGACCTGGTGGTGCTGGTGGCCGTGACCAGTTGCATGAATTCGTCGATCTACATCGCTTCGCGGATGATGTACTCGCTGGCCAAGCGCGGTGACGCCCCGGCCTTCCTCAACAAGACCTCCAAGGTCGGTGTACCGCGTGCCGCGGTGTTCGGCAGCACGCTGATCGGTGCGGCCATCGCTGTGCTCAACTACTTCGCGCCGAAGGGTGTGTTCGAGTTCCTGCTGGCAAGCTCCGGCGCCATTGCCTTGCTGGTGTACATGGTCATCGCCATCTCGCAGCTGCGCATGCGCCGCCGCCTGGAGCGGGAAAACACCGAGCTGAAGTTCCGCATGTGGCTGTTCCCGTACCTGACCTGGGCGGTGATCATCTTCATTGCCGGGGCGCTGGCGGTGATGATGTACACGCCTGAGCACCGGGCGGAAGTGAGTTCCACGTTGGGCCTGGCGATCGTGATTTCCTTCCTGGGGATCGTGACCTCGCGGGGCCATGCGCAACCGGTGGGGGCGCGGTCGATGGGGTGATTGAGTTCACCGGGTGGTAGGGCAAAGGGCACTCGTGGATGGGTGCCCTTTGTTTTTTGAAACACTTGTTTGGCAGCACGAGCGGTCGGCGTGGGGCTTGCCAGGCGTAGACGCGGCGTGAGCTTGAGCGTCAACTTAAAGCCGCTCTGTATGAGCGCTGCGTTGCTAACCCGGCAAAAGTTTCGGCAGCGCTGAGGCAGAACTATCCTGCGGCATGGACGTTTTTCGGGATGCCTACATGGTCGAATTTCTTGGTCTGCCTGGTGTGCATGCCGAATCAGACCTGCATTGCGCATTGATGGACCGGCTCAAACAGTTCCTGATCGAGCTGGGCCGGGATTTCTGCTTCGTCGGCTCACAATACCCGCTTCAGGTCGGCGGCCGTGACTTCGCACTCGACTTGCTGTTCTTCCACCGTGGCCTCAACTGCCTGGTAGCGATCGAACTGAAAGTCGGTCGCTTCGAGCCAGAGTACCTGGGCAAGCTGGATTTCTATCTTGAAGCACTGGACCGCAATGAGCGTAAGCCTCATGAAAACCCGGCCATCGGTGTGTTGCTATGCGCCAGCAGAGACGACGAGGTGGTTGAGTACGCACTCAATCGCAGTTTGTCCCCCGCGCTGATTGCCGAGTATCAAACGCGCTTGCCAGACAAGGCACTGCTGCAAGCCAAGCTGCATGAGTTCTTTGCCTTGGGTACTGCAGACGATCCGAGCGTTTGAGCAGCCATCAAGTGCCGCCCATCACGCTTTGCACATACCGCATCACTGCTGGCGCTTTTTCGAAGCGTCGATGGATCAGGCTCAGCCACGAGCTGGCCTGGCAGTCGACTATTTGCCGGAAGTTCACCTGCGGCAGGCTAATGCGCTGCACGACCGATTCCGGGACCACGGCAATGCCTTGGCCAAGGGACACCAGGGTAATCACCGCCACCAGGCTGCCAGGTTGCGGGCCGAGCCGTGGCACGAAACCACCTTGCGCGGCCACCTCCAGCGTGCCGGAGATCTGCTCGGGCAGGATGAAGGTTTCATTGGCCAGGCGCGCGGCCGGGATCTGTGGCACTTCATTGATGCGCGAGCTGGCCGGCAGGGCGAGCACGAAGCCTTCCTGGCGCAAGGCAATGGCTTCGAGTGCTTCCGGCAGCTCCATGGGCGAGCGCACATAGGCCAGGTCAAGCAGGCCATCGCGAACCATGCCGGGCAGATCGGCCATGGGCAGTTCGCGGATATTCAGGCGCACGCCGGGGCAGGTTTCGCTGTAGTGGCTGACTTGCTGCTGAAGCATGCCCGAGTAGGCGGCCGAGGCCACGTAGCCCAGCTCGATGCGCCCGCTTTCGCCACGGGCGGCGCGCTGCGCGCCCAGTTGTGCGGCGTCGAACTGGCGCACGGCCTGTTCAGCCTCGATCAACAGCGCCTGGCCGGCGGCGGTAAGGTTGACCTCGCGCTGGTTACGCTCGAACAGGCGCACGCCCAGCTCGCGCTCCATGTCCTGGATCTGCCGGCTGAGGGTGGGCGGGGCGATGCCCAGTTGCTCGGCGGCCCGGGTGAAATGGCCGTGGCGGGCGACGCAGAGGAAGTAGCGGAAATGGCGGATTTCCATGGGTGTTACCTACAGGGTAATGACGCAGGCCGCCGGGGCTAACAAGGCTTGGTGTTGGCGGCGTTATGGTGGGGTCAACACTACAAGGCTGGCGCTGATACGACCAGCCTGCTTCTGGAGCCTGCCATGCCTGCCCCTT
>NZ_BCBQ01000083.1:0-30437 GCF_001320885.1 Pseudomonas sp. NBRC 111140 | reverse complement strand
CTGGTCGAACAAGCCGCCTTCGGTACCGAACGCCACCGTGCCGAACTCATTCGAGCCACTGAGCAATGCCACCAGCCGCGCAGCCTCACTGTCCTGCGGTGTGGCCAGCCCCGGATAGGCGCTCAGCGGCTCCAGGCGAATGGCGCTGGCGGCATTGACCTTGCGCATACGCGGCAGCAACTCGGCCTCTGCATAAGTCTGCAACTGATCGGCCACCGCCTGCGCCTCGAACCCTGGCAGCGCGCGCACTTCAAAATCGAATTCACATTCGGCGGGCACGATGTTCAGCGCCCTGCCCCCTTTGATTACCCCGGTCTGCACCGTGGAAAACGGCGGGTCGAAGCGCTCGTCATGATGCTGCGGCAAGGCCAGTGCATCACCGATGTCACCCAACTTGCCGATCAGTTTCGCCGCGTACTCGATGGCATTCACCCCAGACGGCGCATACGCCGAGTGGCAGGCCGCGCCATGCACCTGGCAGCGCATTGCCAGCTTGCCCTTGTGCCCCAGCACCGGCTTGAGCTCGGTGGGTTCGCCAATCAGGCACAGTCGGGGTTTGTGCGGGCGCTGTTCGAGGGCTTCCAGCATCGAGCGTACGCCCAGGCAACCGACTTCCTCGTCGTAGGAGAACGCCAGGTGCACGGGCATGCGCAACGGCTGGGCGAGGAACGCGGGCACGGCTGCCAGCACCGACGCGATGAAACCTTTCATGTCAGCCGTGCCGCGACCATACAGGCGCCCGTCGCGTTCGCTCAGGGCGAACGGCTCGACGCTCCAGGCCTGGCCATCCACCGGCACTACATCTGTGTGCCCCGACAGCACCACGCCGCCTACGTCCTTGGGGCCGATGGTGGCGAACAGGTTGGCCTTGGTGCCCTCCGGGTTATGGAACAGTTCGCTTTCCACCCCCAGTTCCGCCAGGTAATCACGGATAAAGCCGATCAGCTGAAGGTTGGAGTCCCGGCTGACCGTGGCAAAGCCGATCAGCCGGGCCAGCAGCGCGCGGCTGGCAAATTCACTCATCGCCTGGCACCCCGTAGCTTGGCGCGGCGGTCGGGTTGAGGGCGCGGGTGACATAGTCCTGCATCTGTGGCCGATAGGCTTGCCACAAGCCATCGAGCACACCGATCGGGTCTGCATCGGCCCAGTCGACGCGCAGGTCCACCAGTGGCCAGGTCAGTTCGCCAGCAATCTTCAACGCCGCCGAGTGCACCGGCCCGGCTTCGCCACCGGTGGCCATCGCCGCGTGCATGGCCGCCAGCAGGCGGTCGGCCAGGTGCCCACCCGCCTGCTCGAAAGCCAGCACCATGGCCTCTATTACCTGGGTAGAAGACAGCAGGTTGCCCGCCGCTGCGCAGTGTTCGCCGGCCACCGCATTGTGTGTACCCAGCGCTTCGCGCCCCGTGAACAGCGCCACTTGCCCCTGGCTGTCGATCACCGTGACCTGGCGATACTCACTCCAGCCGTTGGCACTCAGCACCCGGTCCAGGGCCGCGGCGGGTGGCAACTGGCCTTGCTCCATGGCATCGAGAATCTGCGGGCCCAGTGCCGGCAGGGTGATGTTCTGGGTAGAGACCGCGCCTACACCGGCGCGCACCCACGGGCAACGGGCGCCTACGGCGATGCTCGACGAGCTGATGGCGATGCCGACCTGGCCGGTTTCCTGGCAGCGGCCAATGATGGAGAAGGTCATGGTGAAGCTCCTGTTGTCCTGTGCGATGCAGGGCATTCTGGGCGCAACCTTCTACCCCACGAAACCAACATTTTCCTGTGCCTTGAGCAGGAAAAAACTAAGCCCGCAAAAGTGCACCAAACACCACACGAAAATCCCCTTAAAGTTTGCTACAGGCCATGCAATTCAAGGCCTTCGCCGTTTTATCGGCAAGCACCAGCTAAATACTATTTTCGCCATTCGTGCCGCATCCCTAGTCTGGCTCCAGACAACGGCGGTCCTCCAAACCGACCTGACAGCAACCGCCTGAACAAGGGCTCGGACATGACACTGAACAACCTCGAAATCGACACCCTCGTGGTCGGCGCCGGCCAGGCCGGCGTAGCCATGAGCGAACACCTGAGCAAGCTTGGCGTGCCGCACCTGGTGCTGGAGCGCAACCGTATCGCCGAGGCATGGCGCACTGGCCGCTGGGACTCGCTGGTCGCCAACGGCCCGGTCTGGCACGACCGCTTCCCGGGGCTGGAATTCAACCTCGACGCCGACGCCTTCGCAGGCAAGGACCAGGTGGCCGACTACTTCGAGCAGTACGTACGCAAGTACAACCTGCCGGTACGCACCGGCATTGAAGTAAAGCGCGTGGTTCGTAACAGCGACCGCCCCGGCTTCACCATCGAAACCAATGAAGGCGTGATTCGCGCCAACCGAGTGGTCGCCGCCACCGGCCCGTTCCAGAAGCCGGTGATCCCGGCCATTGCGCCTAAAGACAGCAACCTGCATCAGATCCACTCCGCCGCCTACTTCAACCCAGAGCAACTGCCCGAGGGTGCGGTGTTGGTGGTTGGTGCCGGTTCCTCCGGCGTGCAGATTGCCGAAGAGCTGATGCGCGCCGGGCGCCAGGTGTACCTGTCGGTCGGCGCCCACGACCGCCCGCCGCGTGCCTACCGCAACCGCGACTTCTGCTGGTGGCTGGGCGTGCTGGGTGAGTGGGACGCAGAAATCGCCAAGCCCGGACGCGAGCACGTGACGATCGCCGTCAGCGGTGCCCATGGCGGCCACACCGTGGACTTCCGCGCCCTCGCCCACCAGGGTATGACCCTGGTCGGCCTGACCCAGTCGTTCGAGAACGGCGTGGCGCACTTCCAGGACAACCTGGTCGAGAACATCAACCGCGGCGATGAAAACTACCTGGCCCTGCTGGATGCCGCCGATGCCTACATCGAATGCAACGGCCTGGACCTGCCGGAAGAACCCGAAGCCCGCACACGCCTGGCCGACCCGGCCTGCATGAGCAACCCGCTGCAGCAATTGGACCTGGCCAAGGCCGGCGTCAGCAGCATCATCTGGGCTACCGGTTACGGCGTGGACTTCAGCTGGCTGCAGGTGGACACCTTCGATGCCAACGGCAAGCCCCAGCACCAACGCGGCGTGGCCCGCGAACCCGGCGTGTACTTCCTTGGCCTGCCGTGGTTGTCCCGCCGTGGCTCGTCGTTCATCTGGGGCGTGTGGCACGACGCCAAGCACGTCGCTGGCCACATCGCCACGCAACGCACCTACCTGGCCTACCGCGACCGCGAACAGCGCGAAGCGGATGAGCAGCAAACCAACATGATCAGCAACGTCAGCACCCTCGGAGCCCACTGATGCCTACCCATACTCGCATCCGCATGTTCAACACCAAGGAAACCTACCCCAACCAGACCCTGGACAACGACCTGTGCCAGGCCGTGCGGGCCGGCAACACCATTTATGTGCGAGGCCAGGTAGGTACCGACTTCGAAGGCAGACTGGTGGGCCTGGGTAACCCGCAGGCGCAAACCGAACAAGCGATGAAGAACGTCAAGCAACTGCTTGAAGAAGCTGGCTCGGACCTGTCGCACATCGTCAAGACCACCACTTACATCACCGACCCGCGCTTCCGCGAGCCGGTGTACAAGGAAGTGGGCAAGTGGCTGAAGGGCGTATTCCCGATCTCCACCGGCTTGGTGGTCGCCGGGTTGGCCCAGGCCGAGTGGCTAATGGAAATCGACGTGATCGCCGTGGTGCCCGATCAGGAATGACCGGCGGCCTGCAGGGTGGACGGGAACCGCCGCCTGCCCTGCAACCACGCCTGGGTTACTCGTGCCGCCGCTTGTAACCGCTGTTCTGCGGGCACGCCAGCGGATGGCACCTCTACACTGACGCACAGCTGCGTCGGTAACGCCGCCACCAACGCGGCCAGCGGCAGTTGCCCTTGCCCCGGCAGCATACGGCCCTCACGCGCTTCCGCGATGATCAGCTCCTCTACGGGCGCCAGCAACGGCGCATCACACAGCTGCACCGCACGCAGCAGACGCGGATCGACCCCGGCGAGGTCGGCCACCTGGCCACCGGAGCGGAACAGGTGCAAGGCATCGACCAGTACGCCGCCGTTGTCCTGCCCCGCCCCTGTCACAACCGTGCATGCCTGTTGCAGGGTTGCCACTGGCCGCCAGCGCATGAACTCCAGGTCCACACGCAGGCCATGACCACGCGCCAGTTCACACAGCGCCGCGAAATTGCCGGTCAGCCGCGCTACATTGTCGTCGTCCCCGGACACCGTCAGGCTCAGCGCCCCCAGCTCGGCACCTGCGGCCAACAGCGGTTGGTAATCGGCAACCTGTGCCTGTGCCGTCAACGAAACAAACTCGATATCGGTAACACGCACACCTTCACCTGCCATCACCGCCCGCAGTTCGCGCAGCGCCTGGCTACCCGGCGCAACCGGGTACGCCTGTGCACCCGGGATCACCGGGTGCAGGCGCAGCCCAACCGCGCTAAAGCCCGCGCGCCGCGCCTCACGTACCAGCCTGGCCGGCGCCAGTTCCAGGGCGGTGAGGTGCGCCACGCCCAGGCCATTCAATAGGTCGCCCTCCCGCCGCTGAGGTCGAAGACGAAGCCGGTGGTAAAGCTGCACTCCGGCCCGGCAATCCAGCTGACCATATTGGCGATCTCCTCGGCCTTGAGGAACCGCCCCATAGGGATCTTGGCCTTGCTCGCGGCAATGTGCTCGGCCGTCATCTCGGCCATCAGCGGGGTCTCGACCATGGCCGGTGCCACGCAGTTGAGCAGCACGCCGTCCTGCGCCAGCTCCTTGGCCGCTGCCTTGGTAAAGGCGATGACCCCAGCCTTGGCTGCCGAATAGGCCGAGATGTACTGCACGCCATCCTTGCCGGCCATGGAGGCGATATTGACGATGCGCCCGTAGCCGTTGTCACGCATATGCGGGATGGCGGTACGGCAGCAATAGAACACGCCGTTCAGGTCAATGGCGATGACCTTGTCCCAGGCCTCTGGCGGGTACTCCCACGACGACACCACAGGGCCATTGATGCCAGCGTTGTTGACCAGAATCTGCACCTGCCCTATACGCCTCAGCGTCTCGGCGAAGGCTGTCTCTACCGAGGCCAGCGACGATACATCCACCGCCTGGCGCAGCACGGGCTCAAAGCCGTTTTCCGCGTTGCTCCAACCCTCCACGGCGAGGTCCCAGATCACAACCTGGGCGCCGGCGGCATGCAGGCGCTGGGCAATCGCCAGGCCGATGCCACGCATCCCTCCGGTGACGATTGCGGTCTGGCCTTGCAGGTACTGGCTCATTGTTTTGCTCCATTTTCGACTGAAGGAATCTCCGGCAAGCGACGCAGGTCGCTGACCATGAACAGGTAGCACAGCGCACCGAGTACGGTGATCGACGACACGAATGCCAAGGCCCAGACGAACGAGCCTGTCAGCGAGACGATGATGCCGATGGTCAACGGCGTGACGATGCCTGCTGCGTTGGCGAACAGGTTGAACAAGCCGCCGCTGAGGCCCAGCAGGCCTTTGGGGGCGATATCGGACACGATCATCCAGGCCAGCGCCGACATGCCCTGGGCAAAGTAGGCGATGCACAGGATGGCAATCACCAGCGCGTCGGACTCGACGTAGTTGGCCAGCACGATCACCGACGCGGTAAGCAACCCGGCGATTACCGGCAGCTTGCGCGCCACGTTCAGCGAGTAGCCGCGGCGCAGCAACGCGTCAGACAGCCAACCGCCGACCAGCGTGCCCAGCGAGGCGGCAATGAATGGCAGCACCGCTACCCAGCCGACCTTGAGCCAGGGCATGTGCCGCTCGGTCACCAGGTAGGTGGGGAACCAGGTGAGGAAGAACACGTTGGTCGAATTGCAGGCGAACTGGCCCAGGCAGATGCCCAGCATGTTGCGGTGCTTGAGCAACGCCGGAATCTGCGACCAGCGGAACGACGTGGCTTTCTGCCCACCATCTATCACCCCACCGCCAGCGGCGATGTAGTCCAGCTCGGCCTGGTTGGCCGTGGTCGACTGGTGTGGCTCGTGGTATTTGCGCCACCACACCAGGCCATAGAGGATGCCCATCAGGCCGACCGCCAGCAGCAGGAAACGCCAGCCGTAAGCGTGCAGCACCCAGAACAGCAGCGGGGTCAGAAACGCCAGCCCGGTGTATTCGGCAAAGGTGTAGATACCGGTCGCCCTGGCCCGCTCGCTCTGCGGGAACCAGGTGGCCACCACCCGGCTGTTGGTGGGAAAGCATGGTGCTTCAGTCATCCCCACCAGAAAGCGCATGCCCAGCAACGACAGGAAGCCCTGCGCCAGCCCTTGCAGCCCGGTGAACAGCGACCACAAGGTCAGTGCCAGCCAGTAAGTGAGCTTGGTGCCCAGCCGGTCGATGAGGATGCCGCCCGGAATCTGCGCAGCGGCGTAGGTCCAGGAAAAGGCGGAAAAGATCACCCCCATCATCGCTGCGTTCAGGCCCAAGTCAGCACTGATACTCGGCGCGGCAATACCCATCACGCTGCGATCGAGGTAGTTGATCATGGTACCGCCGGAAATCAGCGCCAGGATCATGAAACGGGTGCGGGTGCGTTGCTGGACGCGCGCAGGGGTGTCGAACACCCCGAGGCTGGCGTTCTGTTCAGTGGTCATGACGGTTGCTCTCTTGTTATTGGAATGGCAATCAACGGGGCGTTAGGCAAACCCGAACAATCGACGCGGGGTGTCCCACATCACCGCACGGCGCTGCCGGGCATCCGGCATCAGGCGCTCGGCCAGTTTCAGCAGCGGCCCGTAGTCCACCCGCGAACGCTGGCGAATGAACGGCCAATCCGACCCCCACACACAGGCTTGGGTGCCGAAGGCTTCGAGCAGGGCCTGGACGTAGGCAGCGCTTTGCTCCAGCAAGGCATCGGCTGCGGCGAACTTCTGCATACCTGACAACTTCACACAGGCGCGCCCACTGTCGGCCAACCGCAGCAGCGCCTGGAAGCCGGCTTGCTGCACACCCGCTGCAACATCCGGTCGACCGCAATGGTCGATCAGCAGGCGTGCATGGGCGCCTTGCAGCAGGCCATGCAGGTCAAGCAACTGGTCCTCACATACCTGCACCTGCGCAAACAGGCCAAGCTCGGCGAGTTTGCCGAACAGCCCGTCAGCGTCCTTCAAGCTGGTTACCCCGTACAGCGCGGGGTTGAAGGCGATACCCACTACACCTTGCGACTGCAAGGCCGCCAGCGCATCGAGGCTGATATCCGCTTCGACCACTGCCACGCCCTTGAAGCGCCCCTGCCCGGTGGCCAAGGCATGCAGCAGGCAGCGGTTGTCGGTGTGGTAGCCGCTGTTGGGGCCAACCAGCAAGGCATGTTGCACCCCATAGGCATCCATCACCCGACTGAACTGCGCCTGGGTGGCGACCTCCTGCCCGGAAGGTGCATAGGGTGCGTCGGGGTGGTAAGGGAAACGCGCGGGGTCAAACAAATGGTTATGGCAATCGATCTTCGCTTCGTCAAAAATGGTCACGCAGCACTCCCGTCAAGCGCCACTGCGCTTGCCTGCAGATCTTGTTATTGTTCGCCGCAAGGGCGATCAGGCTGGGGTTTACGATACTGCGCGGCCGAGTTTGACGCTCATACCCAGATGGCGAAGACCATAACCGAAGGTAATACACATGCTGCTTGGCAACGAAGGCGCAGACGCAAACCCGATGGTGTTCAAACTGCGGCACATGGAAGTGTTCCGGGCGGTGATGCTGACCGGCTCGATCAGCGCGGCGGCCAAGCTGCTTTACGTGTCGCAGCCGGCCGTGAGCAAGCTGATCCAGTACATCGAAGGGCGCCTGGCCTATCCGCTGTTCGAGCGCATCAACAACCGCCTGGTGCCCACGGCCGAAGCGCAGGTGCTGTTTCGTGAAGTCGAGCGGGTGTACCAGGCCGCGTTGGAGGTCAATGAATGCGCCCTGGCACTGGGCGCCGGTGGCCAGCGCAAGCTGCGCATCTCGTGCAGCGCGTCGTTGTCGACGGTGGTCATCCCCATCGCCCTGGCCCAGCTCAAGCGCGAGTCACCGTCGCTGAACATCGAGTGGCAAACCTCGCTGATGGGCGAAATGCCCAACCAGATCCTGTCGAAAAAGGTCGACCTGTCGATTGCCGCCCTGCCGGTGGTGCATGACCACCTGCATTCGCAGGCGTTCATGCGTGGGCGCATGGTGGTGGTGATGCCGCCCGACCACCCGCTGGCTGGGCAACCCACGCTGAGCTTGCAACAGTTGGAAGGCCATGCCTTGCTGCTGTTCCGGCCCGACATGCCGTTTGGCAAGCTGCTCGCCGAGCACATCGAGCGCAGCGCAGTGCAGCTGAAATCACTGTTGTCGTTTACCAATGCCAACGAGGCTGTGGCGCTGGTCAAACAAGGCATGGGCATCAGCGTGATCGACGAGTTCGTTGCGCAGGACAGCGGGCTGGCGGTGGTGCCATTGGCCGATGAAATTCACTTCGATATCAGCTTTGTCTATTCACGGTTCGAGCCGCCGTCTCATGCAGCGGTGCATTTGATGCGGGTGTTGCAGGGCCAGGCGCAGAGGCTTGGGAGAGCGGTGGCATCAAGCTGATGCAGATGGGTGCGACCTCTTGTGGAGGCTGGCCTTACTGGCGACGGGGCGCGTAGCGCCGCTGTCACCGCTCTCCACCGCATCGATGATCGCCGCGTGCTCTTGCCAGGCGCAATGCTCGCAGCTGGGCGACTCATATCGGACGATGATCAGCGAAGTCATCGGCGCCAGCCCGTTGAGAAAACGCGCCAGGGGTACGTTGGCGGCCAGCTGCGCCAGCCTCATGTGGAATTCGCCACCCAGGCGGATCGCCGTGCAGCGTTCGCCCTGCTCATGGTGCTGGCGTTCGCGTTCGACCAGCTGGAGGATCTGTGCCGGGCGCGCGCGCTGGGTGGCCAGGCCGATCAGCGTGGTCTCGGCCAGGCGCCGGGCGCTGAGCACCTGGCGCGCCTGCTCGGGCAAGGCGCTGCCCGGTCGCAGGCGCTGTTCGAGAATGGCATCGAACAGCCGAGGGTAGATCTGCTCCGCCGACAGGCGGGTTTCGCCGGCACCCAGCAGGGCAGAGAGCGTGGAGCATGTGCGGGTGCTGATGCCGCTGGGCTGCGACCTGGCGCAGGGTTACGGGCTATCGTCACCCGGCGCAATGGCTGGCCGCCTGCCGACTCATTCGCGGTGGGCCTGGACCATGGTTTCGGTCAGCTCGCGCAGCAGTTCGGCTTCATCTTCCTTGCGACAACGCAGCAGCAGGTCCGCGGCTCTCTGGTAGAGGGTGTTCTCGTTGGGATAGCGACCGCTGGCCAGGTTGACGCGTTGCAGCACGCCGTTCAAGCGCCAGGCAAGCCCATCCACATCGCCCACCTCACGCTCCAGTGCGTCGATGTAGAGCGCTGGCACTGCGGGGCCGGTATAGGCACCCGCTTCGGCCGACGGGTCAGTGAGCGTGTCGAAATATTCGGAGGCGCCCATCCAGCGTTCGGCCAGCCTTTCGAAGGCCAGTGGCCGTAAACGGCGCAGCCAGGCTCGCCAGAAGGGTTGGTCCACTGCCCAGTGTTCGAGGGCGGAGGCACTCGTGCCCTCGATCACGGCATCACCCAGGCGTTGCAGGGTCGGCTCATCGAGGTGCGCCAGTTGCGGGAAACGCATGGCCTGCGGTTGCGGCGGCAGGTTCAGCCTCTGTCGTAGCTGGATACGCGCATGCAGGGCCATCTCCAGTTCGTCGGGGTGATCGCTGACCAGTTCCTGATCGCTGATGCCATCGTCGGGGTGCAGGGCTGGAACGGGGTTGTCCGTCGGGTGATGGTCATCGGCCCGCAAGGCCCTGCGTCTGGCCAGCCGCGCCTGATAAAGAGCGCCGACGCGTTCGTCGAGCAGGCGCTGGCGCAGCAGCGCGCGGGCACTGTCCACGGCAACCTGTTCGTCGGCTTCGGCAGCCGCGGCATGGGCGACCGTCTGCCACACCGTCACTTGCGTCTCGACTTGCTGGAACAGCACGATGGCCTGGTCCACGCACTCCTGGGTGGCGTCCTCGAGCAGGTCGTTGATCTGCTGCTGCACCTGCGCCCGGCCCCAGCCGGTATCGGCTTCGCCTTCTTGCGTGCTGGACAACATTTCGACCACGTGTTGCATGCGCTGGCGCATCTGGGCTGGGGCGTCCAGGAAGTCCTGTGTATCGGGCAGCCGTTCGAGTAGGTTGTAGAGCGGCTGCCACTGTGGATCGTCAGCCGTTTCGGCAATGTGCAAACGCAACGACTCAGGCCAGTCGGCGGCCCAAGGGTTGGCCTGTGCAAGGGCTGGGAGGGTGGTGAAGCCGGCCTGTTCGAGATTGGCCAGGGCCGCTTCGTCGAAAGGATTGCCGTTGAAGGAATAGGCAATGCCTTCGAGGTGATCGCGTACCGCGCGGGCAAAGGCTGTCTGGCTCAGGTCGGGGGTAACGGCGAGCTCGTTGGCGCTCAGGTCCAGCTGGCGCAGCACCAGAGGCTCCTGGTTCATGAGGGCCTCGAGCCCCGCCGGCCATTGGCTGATGTTGGTCAGTTCCAGGTCCAGTCGCTGCAGGCGTGTCCAGCCGCTCAAGTCGGGGGCCAGGGCCAGCGGGTTTTCGTACAGCGACAGCATCTCCAGACGGTTGAGCCCGGCCAGTGCGGTACGTGCGGCCTCATCCAGCACGATCGCGTTCTGAGCCAGGCTCAACCCGATCAAGGCCGGCCAGCGTTGCAGGGCCTGAAAGTGTTCGGCGGTCATGATCAGGTCGTTGAGGTCGGCCTGGAACCAGGCCAGCGACGGCAGGGCGCTGAGGCGCTCGAGCGTAGTCACCGAGAGGGTGTGAATGCCATCGGTGAGGTTGAGCCGTTGCAAGTGGGGCATACGTTCGAGCAGCGCGAGGCTTTCCTCCCCGTCCAGGTCAATGTTGTTTTCCGAGATATCCAGTGCCTGCAGTTCGTGCATCTCGGCCAATGCCTGGGGCAGACGGCTTAGGCTGTTTTCCGCCAGGTCAAGCAGGCGCAGGCCGGGAAAGGCTTCGAGAAACGCGTTCAGGCCGGGCATGTCTGGGGTGTTGAGACCGTTGAGGTTGAGCAGGCGAACGTGAGGCAGGCCTATGGGCAAAGCGGGTACGCTGGTCAGGCCATGCCCCTCCAGCACCAGGTTGATATCGTCGATGTTGTCGTGCGGCCCTTCTGCGCTTTCCCGGCGCCACGCACTGCGAATGCGTTGCGCGAAGGTTTCGCGCAATCCATGTTGCTGTTCCTGCGCACCGGGCAGGAGGCCCTCGGGGGCGTGTACCCAGCGTTGCAGTACGCTGTCGAGTCGGCGGTAGTCCACCAGCAGACGGGCCGGCCTGGTGGCGCAGGCGCTGGCGCAGCATCTCCCGGTCGCCTTGCGGTGTGGCCGGGAACAGTTGATCGAACAGCTCGTCTTCAGTCCAGTAAGCGCGTCCTCGGCCACTGAGGCGATAGCCGATACGACGATCACCGGGTAGGCGGGTGGGCAGTCGGTACATCGGTCGAACCGGTGTCATGCCTAGGTCCAGAGCGGCTTGCCGACGGTCACGGGCGGCCAGTTCGAACAGGTTGTCGCGCAGCTTGCCCTGCTCATGGATCAGCAGCCCGAGTGCGTCACGTTCGCTGTCGGGCAACGCCTGCAGCATCGCGCGGTATACATCGCTGCGCCCCGCCAGCTCGTTGCCGAACGCGTCATGGGGGGTATATCCATCGGCGTTGCGCACCAGGGTCTTGGTGGGCAGCCCTTGCTCGCCTGTGCTGGCGAGCAGCCGCCCCCTGAGGTTCGAGTCGCGCAGTTCGAGGCGCAACTTGCCGCGCCATCCAGGCAGACGCCGTAACGCGGCGAATGCCAGGGCATCGCGGTCGGTGGTGGCGCCGTTGCCATGGTGGAAGCGGGCAAGGGCCTTGCCGATGCGGCTTTCACGCAGGTAAAGCCGTGCGGTCTCGGCCAGCCGCAAGGGCAAGCGCCCCGATTGCTGTAGCCGGGCGATGTCGCTGGCCGACGCCTGGGCGAGGATCTCCGAGCGGCTCGCCTGGGTGAGCGATGGGAAGTCGCGAGCCAGGATGGCGGTCAACGGCTGTTCGTTGGCCGGGACGCCGATCGGGTGTGCGCCGAGAGCTTCGAGGCTTTCGAGCAGCAACGCGGGGGTTGGTCTGTGATCCAGCAACACTCGGCGCAGCGCTGCGGCATCGTAGCCGCTGCATTGCAACGCTTTGCCGAGGGTTTGCGCATCCAGGCCTTGGGCAGCGGGGCCCAGGTGTTCGAGCAGGGTGTCGGCCTGCCAGTCCAAGGGGCGATCGTGTTCGAACAGCCATGTGCCCTGGCCGTTGCCGAGCAGTGTAGGCTGGTGCCGCTGTCCCCGGACCGATGGCAGGCGAGCGGTGCCGTCTGTGACCTGTTCGAGCGGCAGCGCCTGCCCGTCGCGCTCGAACCATGGCTTGCCCTCCCACAGGTACAGGCCTCGGCCATCACGGGCCTGGCCGAGTGGCCAGGGCCGGGGGCGGGAAAAGGGTGTCAGCTCACCGGACCACAGTCGCTGTTCACCGTCGGTGCCTACTGGTTGCCAGCTGTGCAAGATGCCCTGAGGTTCGATGAAGCGTCCCGCGGCGCCTAGGGCGGCGAACTGTGCAAGGCTTGCCAGCACGTCGAACAGGTGACCGATCGCGGCATCGGCATCGCCTTCGTTGGCGGCGTGCACGCCGTCGAGGAATTCGTCGACCACCTGCGCACCGCCGATGACCAGCATCACCTCGCCCAGACCGGGCACGAAGAATCCCGCCAGGTTGAGCACGGTCAGGCCGACGCCCAGCCAGCTCTGGATGCGGGCAAACTGGGCATCGGCATCACGTTGGGCGGCTGGAACGGCCAGGATGGCGGCATCCTGCATGCGTCGCTCGACCTCGATGCGCGCGTACTCGACGAAGCCATCCCTAGGCCACGGCGTGAAGGTGATGTCCAGCCTCGCGTTCTTGTCGAGGGTTTCCTGCCAGAGGTCGGTAGTGGCAGGAAACACGCGTTTGAGCCAGCTGAAGCGTTCGCCTTTCTCCAGCACGGGAGCAGATGGATGCAGCTCGGCATATGGGTAGCGCGGGTACAGGATCTGACGCAGCCGTGCGCTGAAAAGAGGTTGCTCGGCAAGACTGACAAAGCGTGTGAAGTACTCGCGCTCCTCTTGCTGCCACAGCATCTGGGTGAGCGCCGTGCTCGCGGCCTGCGCTGAGGGGTACTGGCGCAGTGGCTGACCAGGATGACCTGGCAGATACAGCAGGCAACGCTCGACAGCATCGCGCGGTGCGAGGCGGACCAGCATAGGGCCATGCAAGGGGATGCCGAACAGGCTGAGGAAGCCGCATTGCAACTGACTGCGTGCTGATTCGGCTAGACCGGCGAATATCGTTTCACCCATCAGTGCACCCTCGGCATCCAGATGCCCTTGCAGCGTAGCCTGGGTCAGCTCGGCAGCGAAGGTGGCCCGGGCGTACTGGCGCACCAGGTCGCGAAAACCGTCGGTATCTATATGGTCGCCCAGGTGATAGCGATAGCGCTGACCGAGGTCGAGATTGCGTACGCCGCTGACGAAGGTGGCCGCTTGTTCGCCCGAGCGCTTTTCAAGGCGGGTGGCCGAGTCGTACAGGGTGACGCGAGCGCCGGCATCGAAGTTCTGCAAGGCTGCCTCGAGCCAGCTATGGCCGTTGCCATCACTCCACACCCGAGCTTGGTCGACCTTGGGCAGCACCTGGTCCGGGAACCAGCGCTGCAGGGCTTGCTCCAGCAGCGGGCGGCAGAAGGTCTCGATGCTTTGCACCGGCGCCAGCGCCTCGCGCAGGCGGCGCATCGCGGCATGGCTCTGCCTGACGCGCTGCTTGAGCAACTGGCGCTCGGCCGTGGACGCCTGCGCGAACCAGGAAGGCATGCGCGTGTGAATGAAGGACAAATGCGGGGACAAGGGGGGCTGGGTCATCGTCGTTGCTCCATTTTCGGGGAGTACAGAGGCTAATGACCCAGGGCCCTGTGGTCGGGCTACATAATTGATGCCCAGCCGGTGGCCGTGTGTTTCACACCTGTGATGCCGTGCTTTTCACCGAGGCCAACTCCGGATGGGCCACCAGCTTGAGGACTTTGGCTGGCCCACGCTTGTGATTCGAGATCAGAGTGGCATTCAGCTGGCCATTCACCGCTCTCACTCCAGATTCTAATCCCTCCTCAAAACACAAGGCCGCTCCCACATGGACCGTACAGGGCTTAAAAACCTACTGTGGCCGACAGCAAGTAGGTGCGCGGTGTGGAAAGGGTCAAGCCGGGCTCACTGTCATCCGAAGCCCCCGCCGAGCTCCAGTAACGGTCATCCAGCACATTCTCGACACTGGCACGCAAGGTCACCTCGGCAGCATCCACCTTGAAGGCATAGCGCGCCCCCAGGTCATACCGCTCCCAGCCGTCGATCTGCTTGCTGTTGTTCTGGTCCAGGTACTGCGAACTGGAATGAATGCCCCGCGCCGTCAGGGTTAGGCCGTTCACGCCCGGCACATCCCACTCGGCACCGAGATTGACGTTGTATTCGGGCGTCGCTGGCGCGCGGTTGCCATCGAAGGCGCCACCCACGGTATCGGTAAGCTCGCTGTCGATGTACATCACCCCACCCAGTACGCGCACCCCCTGTACAGGCTCACCAAACACACTCAGCTCGATCCCACGGTTGTCGCGCTTGCCGTTGGGGCCGAACACCCGCGAGGTGGCGTTGGTTTCGTAGGCCGGCTGGCGAATGCGGAAGGCGCTGGCTGTGAACGCCACCTGGCCAAAATCGTACTTGGCCCCTACCTCAACCTGGCGGCTGGTGAACGGCGGGAAAATCTGGTCCTCGTTGATCGAGGTCGATGGCGCGATCTTGCCTTGGCTCAGGCCCTCCATGTAGTTGGCGTACAACGACAGCTGGTCGGTCACCTTGAGCAACACGCCACCCGACGGTGAGACCTTTTCTTCGTCATAGGCCGTGTCGCCTTTGATGCCGTCGCTCCAGTCATCCACCTGCACCCGCTGCCAGCGCGCCCCCAGGGTCAGCAGCAGACGGTCGGCGAAAAAGCCCAGCGTGTCGGCCAGGGCCACGCCGGAGAAGCGGTTCTCCGTGTAAACCTGCGGGTCGATGCGGGTTGGCGTACCCGGTGTCGGGGTAGCAACCGGGTTGTAGAGGTTGCTCGGCGCCGAGGCATAACGCGCACCGCCGTTGGTGAAGTCCATGTAGAAATAGCTGGCGGCCAGGTTCAGCTCATGGCTGACCGGCCCGGTATGAAACCAGCTGCGCAGGCCGGCCATGGCGGTGCGCACCGATTCGTCGCGAGTGAAATCGCGCGGCTGAACGGTGAAATCGCCGGCATCGTTGGTAATAGACACGTTGTGGCGCAGGAAGTCATGGTTACTCTTGCGCGCGCCGACTGCCCCATAGGCCAGCAGCGATTCGCTGATATCGTACTCGGCGTTCAGCGCACCGAAGGTGTCGTTGGTGCGCGCCTTGCTCCAGGCCTGAGCGTAGTTGTGGCGTACGTCATTGGCATCCGGCACCTTGGCATTCGCACCCACCAGCACACGCTCCTGCGGCGCGTCGGTATCACGCTCGGTATGCCCGAGGTCCGCTGAAAGCCGCAGCCGCTCGCCGCGAAAATCCAGGCCCAGCACGGCCATTTCGCGATCGACGCGCTGGTGGTCCCATTCGGTGTCACCGGCCTGCTTCACCCCATTGAAACGCACGCCGAACTGCTGCCCTTCACCAAAGCGTCGACCAACGTCCACGGCGCCACCTGCCTGCCCAGCCGACGCATAGCTGCCGGTGAACGCGGTGATCGGCTTGTCGCCGGCCCGCTTGGGCTGCACATTGATCCCGCCGCCCACGCTGCCACGGGGCGAAATGCCGTTGATCAACTGGCTGGGGCCTTTGATGATGTCGACCCGGTCGGCCATTTCCATGTCGATCGAGTAGGTCGGCAAGATGCCGTATAGGCCGTTGTACGCCACATCACTGTTGAACAGGCTGAAGCCGCGAATGGTGAACTGCTCGAAACGCCCACCCGCCGGGTTGGTCGCGCGCACCGAGGGATCACTGGCAATCAACTCACCCAAGGTACGTGCCTGCTGGTTCTTCACCAGCTCGCTGGTGTAGCTGGTGATGCTGAATGGGGTTTCCATGAAATCACGCGAACCCAGCAGGCCTTGAGCGCCCTGGCGCGCCACCTGGCCACCGGCGTATGGCTGCGTTTCGCTACCTGCAGCCAAGCCGCCGACGATGCTGGTCGGGGCGATTTCCAGTGCGCCGCTGGACTGTGTTGGTACCAGGGTGAAGGCGCCCTCACCCACCGGCATCAACTGCAAACCGCTGTCGCGCAGCAGCTGCAAGAAGCCCTCTTCGACACTGTAGTTACCGGACAGGCCGCTGCTGTGCCGGCCCTGGACCAGTGCCGGGTCCAGCGATAGGCTGACACCGGCCTGGTCGGCGAAGTGGGTCAACGCGGTGCCCAGGCTGGCGGGTGCTACCTGGTAGGTACGCCGGGCAGGCTCATCGGCCCACGCCGGTGCACACAACAACAGGCTCATCGCAAACAACGGATGTGCTGCGCGCGCCAGTGGGCGCGGGCGGCAAGACTTTACTGCAGGCATCGAACAAGGCTCCCCTTTATTTTCTCATACCGGTAATGACCGGCGAGTGAAAAAAAGGGGACAGCCTCATGCACGATTTTCTTGTGCGGCCAGGCTCACCCAATAACGCGTGCGGGTATGCACCTGCAACGGCAGGCTGGCGGCCAGCAAGGCCAGCACCCGGTCGGTATCGTCAAGGCGGAATGTGCCGGTAACACGCAGGCCCTCAAGCGCAGGTGCCCAACGCAACACGCCGGGGCGATACCTGCGCAGCTCGTGTAGCAACTCGCCCAATGGGCGATCATCCAACCGCAGCACGCCTTCGCGCCAGCCCAGTGGCCAAGCGTCGAACCCGTTGACAGGGCCGACACCCGCGGCCTGCAAACTGGCCTGTTGCCCGGCCCGCAACATCACTGCTGGGCCACGCAACGGCTGCAGACTGGCCATCCCATTGACCACCGACACCCGACAGGCCTCATCGACCAGACGCAAGCACACATCGCCTTCACTGAGCAGCACCTGGCCGTAAGGCACCTGCAGGCTCAGGAAAAGGTTACCGGGGACTTTGACTGCCACTTCGCCGCGCAGCAGTGCCACACGGCGTGCATCCAGGTCGATATTGACCGCACTGTCGGTGTTCAACTGCACGAAAGTTCCGTCGCTCAGCAGTACCTGACGGCGCTCGCCTACCGAGGTGCGCAGGTCAGCGGTCCAGGCATCAAGTGGCAGCTCGCGGCTCACCAGCCAGGCCGTCGGCAGCAGCGCCGCCACGCCCAGGGCCTGTTTGAGCAGCGCCCTGCGGCCGGCATCCGGGCGGTCCAGGGTGGCCATCGCCAACGCCCCGGGCAACCCGGAAAACCGCGCACGCAGCAATGCTGCCTTTTGCCAGGCGTCTTCGTGCAGGCTGTTGCTGGCGCGCCATTGCGCCAAGTGGCGCAAGTCAGTCTCACTGGCATCGCCGGAATCCAGCAGCGCCAGCCAACGGGCCGCTGCACGCAGCGCTTCGCGCGTTTGGGGAGGATTGTGGCTCATTGCAAGTCGGCCAGCAGGCAATGTTCATAGGCCTGCGCCATGTAGCGCTTGACGGAGCGTTCGCAAATACCCAGGCGCTGGCCAATTTCGGCGTAACCCAGGCCTTCCAGCTGGCTCCAGAGAAAGGCCTTGCGCACCGGCGCCTTCAGGCCGTCGAGCAACTCATCCAGTGCTTGCAGGGTTTCCAGCAACACCCAACGCTGTTCTGGCGAAGGCACATGCTGCTCGGGCAGGTTGGCCAGGGCATCAAGGTAGGCTTGCTCCAGGCTGCGCCGCTGGTGGAAGTTGCTCAGCAGGCGCTTGCCCACGGTCAGCAGATAAGCGCGCGGTTCGCGAATGTCTGCCAGTGGCTGGGCACTGGCCAATACCCTCAGAAAGGTATCTTGGCTGAGGTCGGCAGCATCCCAGGCATTGCCCAGACGCCGACGTAACCAGGTTTCAAGCCAGCCGCGGTGCTCCCGGTACAGGGCAGGCAGGCTTGGCTCGGTTGGCGGCGCGGCGTCTATCATCGGGAAGGCCCTGCGGCGGTGTAAATAAGATTAATTCTAATTTACATCACACCACAGAACCAAGCGGTTTGTTACCGGTCAGGCAATTGCCGCATCCACCAGCACTTGTGCTTCCTGCACCAGGCGCTGCAGGTGCGCCTCGTCGATGAAGCTTTCGGCGTAGATCTTGTAGATGTCTTCGGTACCCGACGGGCGCGCGGCGAACCAGCCATTGGCGGTCATCACCTTCAGCCCGCCAATGGCCTGACCATTGCCTGGCGCGTGGCTGAGGATCTGCACGATCGGCTCACCGGCCAGCTCGGTCGATTTCACCTGCTCCGGCGCCAGCTTGCTCAGCAGCGCCTTCTGCCGGGCGTCAGCCTTGGCCTCGACACGGGTGGCGAACGGCTTGCCCAGTGCTTCGGTCAGGTCGGCGTAGGCCTGGCTTGGGTTGCGCCCGGTGCGGGCGGTCATTTCGGCGGCGAGCAAGGCCGGGATCAACCCGTCCTTGTCGGTGGCCCACACCGAGCCATCGCGGCGCAGGAACGAAGCCCCTGCACTTTCTTCACCACCAAAACCGAGCGAACCGTCGAACAGGCCCTGGGCGAAGTACTTGAAGCCCACCGGTACTTCGTACAGCTCGCGACCCAGGCGCTCGGTTACACGGTCGATCAGGCCGCTGGAGACCACGGTCTTGCCCACGGCGGCGTCGCTGCGCCATTGCGGGCGGTGGCGATACAGGTAGTCGATGGCCACGGCCAGGTAGTTGTTCGGTTGCAGCAGGCCATCGGCGGTGACGATGCCGTGGCGGTCGTGGTCCGGGTCGCAGGCGAACGCTACGTCGAAGCGCTCACGAAGGCCGATCAGGCCCTGCATGGCGTATGGCGACGAAGGGTCCATGCGGATCTGGCCGTCCCAGTCGACGGTCATGAAACGGAAGGTCGGGTCGACCTCGGTGTTCACCACTTCCAGGTCCAGCTGGTAGTACTCGGCAATGGCCGACCAGTAGCGCACCCCTGCCCCGCCCAGCGGGTCGACGCCCAGGCGCAGCTTGGCTCTACGGATGACGTCGAAGTCGATGACGTTTTCCAGGTCGGCCACATAGTTGCTCACGTAGTCGTGGCGCTGGGTGGTCGGGGCCTGCAGCGCCTGGCCATGGTCCATGCGCTTGACGCCCGCCAGGTTCGCCGCCAGCAGTTCGTTGGCCTTGGCCTCGACCCACTTGGTCACATCACTGTCGGCCGGGCCGCCATTGGGCGGGTTGTATTTGAAGCCACCGCTTTGCGGCGGGTTGTGCGACGGGGTGATGACGATGCCGTCGGCCAGCCCCTGCTGGCGGCCACGGTTGTAGCAAAGGATGGCGTGGGACACGGCCGGCGTGGGCGTGTACTCGTCATCCTTCGATAGCATCACCTGCACGCCGTTGGCTGCGAGCACTTCCAGGGCGCTGGCGGTGGCCGGTGCCGACAGGGCGTGGGTGTCGGCGCCGATGAACAGCGGGCCGTCGATGCCCTTTTCCTGGCGGTACAGGCAGATGGCCTGGGTGATGGCCAGGACGTGGTATTCGTTGAAACTCAATTCAAGCGAAGTGCCCCGGTGCCCCGAGGTGCCGAAGGCCACGCGCTGGGCCGCCACGGCGGCGTCGGGGCGGCCGGTGTAGTAGGCGGTGAGCAGTCGGGGAATATCGACCAGCACGCTGGCCGGAGCCGGCTTGCCTGCCAAAGGACTGAGCGTCATGCAAAAACCTCGAGTTCAACAGATGTTGGTGTTGGAGCGTGCAGTGTACTGAGAGTTGCAAGGGTGTGCGATGGGCGGCAGCAAAGAACAGGCGGTTCAGCCTGTGCTGCAGCTTTGTGCTGGTGTCTTGGTCTAGAGTACAAGCCATACCCTTGTAAAAGAGGCCCCATGGCTTTCCACCGCCTGACCCGCACACACCCTCGCCTGAGCCTCGCCGCAGCAGTTGGCCTTGTTGGCGCCTGGTTGATCCCAGCTGGCGATACCGTGCAGCACATCCTCGCCGGCTGGAACCTAGGCGTATGGCTGTACCTGCTGCTGGTGCTGTACCTGAGCTGGAACGCAGGCCCCGATAAAGTCCGCAAGGTCGCCCGTGTCGAAGACGAAAACGCGGGCATAGTCCTGCTGACCGTGTGCATCGCCGCCATCGCCAGCCTTGCCGCGGTCACCCTGCAACTGGTTTCCAGCCGCGGCCTGCAAGGCACACCGCTGGCCCTGCACTACCTTTACACCGGCCTGACCGTAGCCGGTTCCTGGCTGCTGATCGGCTGCATCTTCAGCCTGCACTACGCGCGGCTGTTCTACACCGGGCAAAACCACGAACCGCCTCTGCGCTTCGCTGATGGCGAACGCAACCCGGATTACTGGGACTTTCATTACTTCTCGTTCACCATCAGCGTCGCGGTGCAAACGTCTGACGTGGGCGTCGCAGGGCGAGGATTACGCCGGGTGGTGCTGGCGCATTCATTGGTGGGGTTCGTGTTCAATACGGCCATTTTGGGGTTCACCATCAATATCGCCGCCGGGCTGCTGGGTTGAACCGCTCGTCTGAAACCTGGATGCTGAACGGTGGCGAAATCAATGCAACTCAACGGGAAAACCGGCCGCCACACTGCCAGGAAAACGTTTGCCACGCAGTCACCGAACAATCCTAACCCACGACAAGGATGTGATCGCTGTCATGCATTAGCGCATTTGTCGTATTTGCAGCCGAGAATCGCCCGTGACAGGTGCTATGTTTACCTTCCCGGCGGCTGCATCGAAGTGGCCACCCGCTCACCACGTCCAGGCATGGACAAGGAGGCTGGCATGAACAAGATGACGTTCCCCAACGCCTGCCAGGTGATGCGCTGGCATTTCCACCCGCTGGGCTTCGAGGCCAGCATGGATGCGCCACGCAGCATGGTCGCGCGGTTGTTTGACCGCGCCAGCGGTGAAACCCTGCTGGCAATTGCCGGCATCCCTTGTGCGGCGATCATGGCTGCCGCCGATGTAGAACGCATCATCGAGGCCGTCGAGGCGGAGATGGATGCCTTCATACCCGCGGTTACCTTGCGCGCTGCGGTCTAGCCCGCAGCGTTACTTTCCTCGCCCATCGCCCGCAACTTGCCCATGAACTGCTCGGCCGGCACCGGCTGGCCCAGCAGGTAACCCTGCAGCGAATCGCAACCCAAGCGGGTCAGGAAGTCCTGCTGCATGTCGGTCTCCACCCCCTCGGCAACGATACGCAGGCCCAACGCCTGGCCCAGTGCGACAATGGCCGAAACGATCGCGGCATCGTCACTGTCCTGCTCCAGGTCGCGCACGAAGCCGCGGTCGATCTTCAGCTCGTTGGCTGGCAGGCGCTTGAGGTACATCAGGCTGGAATAGCCGGTGCCAAAGTCATCGATGGACAGGTCCACACCCATGTCGGACAGGCGCTGCAACACGGTCAGGCTGGCGTCGGCGTCGTGCATGGCGGTGGTTTCGGTGATTTCCAGGGTCAGGCAGTTGGCGGGCAGGCCATTCTGCTCCAGGGCGCGTGCCACGCTCTCTACCAGCCCGGCGTGGCAGAACTGGATGGCCGACAGGTTCACCGCCATGCGCCAGCCGTTGTGGCCCTGGTCCAGCCACTGGCGCATCTGCCGGCAGGCCTCTATCAACACCCACTCACCAATAGGAATGATCAGGCCGGTCTTTTCCGCCAGGCCGATGAAACGGTCGGGCAGCAGCAGGCCATGCTGCGGGTGCTCCCAGCGCAACAACGCCTCGGCGCCGATCGGCTGGCAGGCTTGGGCGTCGAACTTGGGCTGGTAATGCAGGCGGAACTGGCGCTGTTCCAGTGCCTGGCGCAAGTCCTGCAGCAACTGCAGTTGCTGGCGGGCGTTGCTGTTCATCGACACATCGAAGAAGCTGTAGCCGTTCTTGCCGGCGCTCTTGGCGTGGTACATGGCCGCGTCGGCATTGCGCAGCAACTCATGCTGGTCCTGGCCGTTGCCTGGGTACAGGACGATGCCCAGGCTGGCCGACAGTTGCAGGTCGTGCTCGGCCACGCGAAATGGCCGTGACACCAGGTTGACCTGCTTGACCGCCACGTCCATGGCATCATTCGGCTCCTGCAGTTCCACCAACAGCACGAACTCGTCACCCCCAATTCGCGCCAGGGTGTCCTGGCTGTGCAGGTGGCCACGCAGGCGCGCCGCCACGGCCTTGAGCAGCAGGTCGCCGATGTGATGGCCAAAGGCATCGTTGACCGGTTTGAAGCCGTCCAGGTCGATGAACATCAGGGCAAAACAACCGCCCTGCTCCGCTACCTTGGCGATGGCCTGCTCGATACGGTCGGCCAGCAAGGTACGGTTGGGCAGATCGGTGAGGGTGTCGTGCAGGGCCAGTTGGGTGAGCTCTTGGTTGGCCAAGGTCAGCGAACGGGCCAGCTCGGCCGTACGCGCTTCGAGGCGTGCGTCCAACACCGAGGTCAACAAAGCCACAGCCAGTACCGCCAGGGTGGTGATCAGTACCAGGTAGACCAGGCCCTCACCCTGCAGCCCGCCGCCCAGCGCACCACAGAAGCTGCCCTCGGGGAAATTCGCCGCCGCCATGCCGGTGTAATGCATGCCGACGATGGCAAAGCCCATGACCACCGCCGCCAGGCCTCGAATCTGCCGCACATAGGGGGTGTGCCTGCGCAGGCGGAAGGCGATCCACAACGCCGCCGCCGAGGCGCCCACGGCAATCAGCAACGAGGCGCCGAACAACGTCGGGTCGTAATCGATACCCGGCAGCATGCGCAGCGCGGCCATACCGGTGTAATGCATGCAGGCGATGCCAGCGCCCATGATCAACGCGCCAAGCCCCAGTTGCAGCGCCGGCAGGCTCGGCTGGCTGACCAACCACAAGGCAAAGCCCGAGGACAGCACGGCAATCAACAGCGAGAACGCGGTCAGGGCAAGGTCGTAACCCAGGTCGATGGGCAAGCTGAAGGCTAGCATCCCAATGAAGTGCATCGACCACACGCCGATGCCCATGGCCAGTGCACCGCCGCCCATCCACAGGTAGGCAGCTCGGCCCTTGGCCGTGGCGATACGGCCGGTCAGATCGAGGGCGGTATAGGACGCCAGGATCGCCACGCACAGCGAAATCAACACCAGCGAAGAGGAGTAGCTACCGGTCAACATTGGGGAATTCCAGCGACGGGACAGGGTGCCCGGCAAAAGCTGACGATTGTACTCAAGCTTAAGCGAAACGCACGGGGTTTTTGCGAATGGGAATGGATCCAATACCTGGATGATACAACTATGCGCTGTACCTTGTGGAAGCGGCCTTGTGTCGCGAAAGGGCTGCGAAGCAGCCCCAGCTATATTAATGGTTACGCGAATAATCTGGGGCCGCTTTGCGGCCCTTTCGCGACACAAGGCCGCGCCCACAAACGCGTGCGATTGCTTCAGTCCTGCTCGGCAAAGGCTTGCTCGGCATCCCAGCCGCCCCCCAGCGCAGCCACCAGTTGCACGCTGGCCACCAGGCGCCCTTGCAGCAGGTTCAACACACTGCGCTCGTTGCTCAGCGCCGTGGTCTGCACGTTGACCACATCCAGGTAGCCGATCAGCCCGGCGCGGTACTGGTTCTCGGTCAGGCGCAGCGACTCGCGGGCGGCATCCAGCGCTTCCTGGCGCACCACGGCTTCATCGCCATACACCTTCAACTGCACCAGCAGGTTTTCCACTTCCTTGAAGCCGTCCAGCACCGTCTGGCGATACTGCGCAACGGTCTGGTCATACACTGCCACCGTGCGGTCGACCTCGGCGCTGCGTTTGCCAGCGTCGAACAGAGTCAGCGCCAACTGCGGGCCTACCGACCAATAGCGGTTGGGCAGCTCGATCCAGTTGCTGAAGCTGCTGCTGGAATAACCGCCACTCATGCTCAGGCTGAGGTCCGGGAAGTACGCTGCCCGCGACACGCCAATGTTGGCGTTGGCCGCCATCACATTACGTTCGGCCGCCGCGATATCCGGGCGCCGCTCCAGCAGTTGCGAAGGCAGCGAAACCGGTATTTGCGGCAGTGCCGGAATCGCCTTGCTGTCGGCCAGGGCAAAGTCGGCGGGAGCCTTGCCCAGCAGCACGGCAATGGCGTTCTCGAACTGCGCGCGCTGCCAGATCAGGTCGATCAGGTCGGCCTGGGTGCTTTTGAGTTGGGTGCGGGCCTGGGCCACGGCATCAGGGCCAGCGACACCGGCACGGTACTGGTTCTCGTTCATGCGCAGCGAGCGCTCGTAGGCCGCCACGGTGGCTTCCAGCAAGCGTTTCTGCTCGTCTATAACGCGCAATTGCAGGTAATTCTGCACCAGCTCCGATTGCTGGCTCAGGCGGATCGAAGCGAGGTCGGCGAAGCTGGCTTCGGCACTGGCCTCGTTGGCATTCATGGTTTCCCGCAGCTTGCCCCACAGGTCGATTTCCCAGCTCACGCCCAACTGCGCGTTGTAGGTGTTGCGAATGCCACTGCTGTTGTTGGAAAGGCTCGAACTGGAGCTGCCGGTACCCTGCGCCGAGCGGTTTTTGCTGGCGCTCAGGTCCAGGCTGGGGAACAGCGCCGCACGGCTGCTGCGCACCAGCGCCTGGGCCTGACGGTACTGGGCTTCTGATTGCGCCACGGTCTGGTTGCTGCGGTTAAGCTCCTCGACCAGCGCATTGAGCCCGGCATCGCCGTAGATTTCCCACCAGGCGCCGCGGGCGATGGCATCGGACGGCGAGGCCTGGGTCCAGCCTTCGGCGTGCTTGAACTGCGCCGCCGAGCTGTTCAGCTCGGGGCGGTGGTAGTCCGGGCTCAGTGTGCAGGCACTGAGCAAGGCCACGCACAGCCCGGCGCCGAGCAGGCGCGAGCCACGCCCACGGGTCAGCGCTTGCAGGGCGCGGTGAAGTGGGGTCTGGGCAAAAGTCATAGCGGGGTTTCCAGGGCGGCGTCGGTGCGCACGCCGCGCCAACGGTTGAAACGGTGGCGCAGGCGGTCCAGGTACAGGTAGACAACCGGCGTTGTATAAAGGGTGAGGATCTGGCTGAACACCAGGCCGCCGATGATCGTCAGGCCCAGCGGCTGGCGCATTTCTGCGCCTTCGGCGTGGCTCAACAGCAACGGCAAGGCGCCGAGGATGGCTGCCAGGGTGGTCATCAGGATCGGCCGCAGGCGCAGCAGGCAGGCCCGGCGGATCGACTCTTCCGGCGACAGGCCCTGGTGGCGCTCCAGTTGCAAAGCCAGGTCGATCATCAGAATGGCGTTCTTCTTCACCACGCCAATCAGCAGGAACAGCCCCAGCAGCGAGATCAGGCTGAACTCGCCGCCGGTGACGTACAACGCCAGCAAGGCCCCGACGCCGGCCGAAGGCAGTGTCGAGAGAATGGTCAGCGGGTGGATGTAGCTCTCATAAAGAATGCCCAGCACCAGGTACACCAGCAGCAGTGCGCCAAGGATCATGAAGGGCTGGCCCTGTTGGGTCTTGGCAAAGGCATCGGCAGTGCCGCCGAGCTTGGCAATCACCTCCTCGGGTAAGCCCAGCTTGGCCACCGCGCGCTCCAGCGCCGCCATGGCCTGGTCGGGGCTGTAGCCTTCGGCGACGTCGAAGGCGATATCCTCCGAGGCGAACTGGCCTTCGTGGCTGACCCGGTCGTTGGCCAGGCTGTTTTCGTAGCGGGCGATGGTCGACAACGGCACGCGAGCCCCGTCGGCGGTAATCACCTGCACTTGTTCGAGAGTGCTTGGGTCCCAGGCGTATTTCGGGTTGATCTCCAGCACCACCTGGTACTGGTTGAGGCTGTCGTAGATAGTGGAGATCTGCCGCTGGCTGTAAGCGTTGTTCAGTACCGTGGTGACCATGTCCATGTCGATGCCCAGGCGCTTGGCCTGGTCACGGTCGACCACCAGCGTCACCTGTTGGGTACCGGCACCATCGCGGGCGTCGATGGCGGTCAATTCCGGTAGCGCACGCAGCGCCGCGACCACCTTGGGGAACCACAGGCGCAATGCCGCCAGGTCACCGCTTTGCAGGGTATACAGGTACTGCGACGAGGTCTGGTCACGCCCCCCGCCCCCCAGTTGCAAGTCCTGGTCGGCCATCAGGAACAGACGCCCGCCGGGCACTTTGGGCATTTCCTTGCGCAGGCGCTCGATCACCTTCTGCGCATCGATCTTGCGCTCGCTGATCGGTTTCAGGCGCACCAGCACCATGGCGTTGTTGGTGCCGCTGTTGCCACCGATGAAACCGGCAACGCTCTGCACGGCCGGGTCGGCAAGCAAGGCGCGACGGTAGATTTCCATCTTCGGCTGCATCACGCTGAACGACAGACCATCGTCGCCGCGGATAAAGCCCATCAGTTGGCCGGTGTCCTGCTGCGGCATCAGCGTCTTGGGCACCACCACGTACAGGGCGATGTTGATGCCGATGGTGGCCAGCAGGCTGAGCAGGGTCAGGCGCTTGTGGCGAATGGCCCAGCCCAGGCTGCGGTCATAGGCATTGACCATGCGTTGATGCAGCTTGTCGCTCCACCGCTGCAGGCGGGTCTGCTCGGCCTGGTGCGGCTTGAGCCAACGAGCGCAAAGCATCGGCGTGAGGGTCAACGACACCACCAGCGAGACGATGATCGCCGCCGCCAGGGTAATGGAAAACTCCTGGAACAGGTTGCGCACAATGCCCCCCATGAACAGGATGGAGACAAACACCGCCACCAGCGACACGTTCATCGACAGCAAGGTGAAGCCCACTTCCTTGGCGCCCAGGAAGGCCGCCTTCATCGGCGGCTGGCCGTCCTCGATGTGCCTGGAAATGTTCTCCAGCACCACGATGGCGTCGTCCACAACCAGCCCGGTGGCGAGGATCAGCGCCATCAGCGACAGGTTATTGAGCGAGAAGCCGCACAGGTACATGACCGCGAACGTGCCCACCAGCGATACCGGCACCGCCAGGCTGGGGATCAGCGAGGCGCGCAGGCTGCCGAGGAACAGGTAGACCACCAGGATCACCAGCACCACGGCGATCAGCAAGGTGTGCTCGGCCTCTTTCAGCGTGGCCTTGATCACAGGCGAGCGATCCATGGCCACGTTCAGTTGCACGCTGGCGGGCAGCAACGACTGCAAGGCCGGCAACTGCGCCTTGATCTGGTCGACCGTTTCGATGATGTTGGCGCCGGTCTGACGGTTGACCACCAGCAGCACCGCTGCCTGGTCATTGAAGAAGCCACTGTTGTAGCGGTTCTCGACGCCGTCGGTGATGGTCGCCACGTCGGACAGCCGCAGGATGGTGCCGTTCTGCTGGCGGATCACCACCGGCTCATAGTCCTTGGCGCTTTCCAGCTGGTCGTTGGCACGCACCTGCCAGTTGCGCTCGGCGTCCTCGACAAAGCCCATGGGCCGGCGCTGGTTGGCGTTGGACACCGCCGTGCGCACCTCGTCCAGCGACAGGTTGTACTGGTTGAGCAATTGCGGCTCGACGGCAATGCGCACGGCCGGCAACGAACTGCCACCGATCTGCACCTCCCCTACCCCCGACACCTGGGCCAGGCTCTGCGACAGGATGGTGTCGGCCAGGTCGTACAGCTGGCCCTTCTGCAGCACATCCGAGGTCAGCGACAACACCATGATCGGCGCTTGTGACGGGTTGATCTTCTTGTAGGTGGGCATGCTGCGCATGCCGCTGGGCAGCAGGTTGCGGGTGGCGTTGATCGCTGCCTGCACCTCACGTGCCGCGCCGTCGATGTCGCGGCCCATCTCGAAGCCGATCACCACACGCGTGGAGCCTTGGTTGGAGCTGCTGGTGAGCGTGGTGACGCCGGCAATACTCCCCAGCTTGCGCTCCAGCGGCGTGGCCACGGTGGAGGCCATGACCTCGGGGCTGGCGCCGGACAGGTTGGCCGACACCACGATTACCGGGAAGTCCATTTGCGGCAGCGGCGCCACCGGCAGCAAGCCAAAGCTGACCCCACCCAGCAGCATGATCGCCAGGCTCAACAGCATGGTCGCCACCGGGCGACGGATGAACGGACCAGACAGGTTCATGCCTCGGCCTGCTTCACGTCAGTGGCCGGGCGCCAGCGGCGGGCCAGGCGGTCGAAGTACAGGTAGATGACCGGGGTGGTGAACAGCGTCAGCACCTGGCTGACCAGCAGCCCGCCGACCATCACCAGGCCCAGCGGCTGGCGCAGCTCGGCGCCCGAACCGGTGGCGAGCATCAGCGGCACCGCACCGAACAGCGCGGCCAGGGTGGTCATCAGGATCGGCCGGAAGCGCAGCAGCGCCGCCTGGTAGATGGCATCGCGCGGGCTCATGCCCTGGTGGCGCTCGGCCTCCAGGGCGAAGTCGATCATCATGATCGCGTTCTTCTTGACGATGCCGATCAGCAGGATGATACCGATGATGGCAATCATGCCCAGGTCGTTGCCGCTGATGAGCAAGGCCAGCAAGGCCCCCACCGCTGCCGATGGCAAGGTCGAGAGGATGGTCACCGGGTGGATGTAGCTCTCGTACAGCACGCCCAGCACGATGTACATGGTCACCACCGCTGCCAGAATCAGCAGCAAGGTACTCGACAGCGATGCCTGGAAAGCCTCGGCCGCGCCCTGGAAGCGGGTTTGCACGCCCAGCGGCATGCCGATGTCCTTCTGCACCTGCTCGATCACCTGCACCGCCTCGCCCAGCGATGCACCGTGGCCCAGGTTGAACGACAGGGTCACCGCCGGGAACTGGCCGATGTGGGAAATGGCCAACTGCGCCTGACGCTGCTCGATGCGCGCCAGCGCCGACAGGCGCACCTGGCCGCCATCGGTGGCCTTGACGTGGATTGACTCCAGCGCCTGCGGGCCAATCACGGCGGCATCCTGCGACTGCAGCACCACGCGGTACTGGCTGGCCTGGGTGTAGATGGTGGAGATCTGCCGCTGGCCGAAGGCGTCGTACAGGGCGTTGGTGATTTGTGACACGGTAATGCCCAGGCGGCTGGCCATGTCACGGTCGATCACCAGGTACACCTGCAGGCCCTTGTCCTGCAGATCGCTGGCCACGTCGGCCAGTTCCGGGCGCTGCTGCAGCGCCTGCACCAGCTTGCCGCTCCACTGCGCCAGCAGGTCGGCGTCCGGCGACGACAGACTGAACTGGTACTGGGTACGGCTGACCCGGTCCTCGATGCTCAGGTCCTGTACCGGCTGCATGAACAGACGGATGCCCACCAGCCGGTCGACTTGCGGCTGCAGGCGGCTGATCACTTGGCTGGCGGTGACATCGCGCTCGCCGTGGGGCTTGAGGTTGATCAGCAGGCGGCCGCTGTTGAGCGTGGCGTTGTCGCCGTCGACACCGATGTAGGACGACAGGCTTTGCACCGCAGGGTCTTGCAGGATCACCTTGCTCAGCGCCTGCTGGCGCTCGCTCATGGCGGCGAACGAGGTGGACTGCGGCGCTTCGGAGATACCCTGGATCACCCCGGTGTCCTGCACCGGGAAGAAGCCTTTGGGCACCACCATGTACAAGAATACCGTCAGCGCCAGGCTGGCCACTGCCACCAGCAGCGTCAGCGGTTGGTGCTTCAGCACCCACTGCAGGGCACTGCCGTAGTGCTTGATCAGCCAGTCGATCCAGGCACCGCTGGCGCGGTAGAAACGGCTTTGTTCCTCTTCCTTGGGCTCACGCTTGAGCAGGCGCGCGCACATCATCGGCGTCAGGGTCAGCGACACCACCAGGGAAATCAGGATGGCCACCGCCAGGGTGATGGCGAACTCGCGGAACAAGCGGCCGACCACGTCAGCCATGAACAGCAGCGGGATCAGTACGGCGATCAGCGAGAAGGTCAGCGAAATCAGGGTGAAGCCGATCTGCCGGGCGCCCTTGAGCGCCGCCTGCATGGGGGTCTCGCCCTCTTCGATGTGCCGGGAGATGTTCTCCAGCATGACGATGGCATCATCGACCACGAAGCCTGTGGCAATGGTCAGGGCCATCAGCGTCAGGTTGTTGACCGAGAAACCGGCCAGGTACATCACCCCGAAGGTGCCAATCAGCGACAGTGGCACGGCAATCGATGGAATGAGGGTGGCGCTGAAGCGGCGCAGGAAGACGAAGGTGACCATCACCACCAGCACGATGGCGATCAGCAGTTCGTGTTGCACGTCCTTGACCGCGGCGCGGATGGTCTGGGTGCGGTCGGTCAGCACCGAGACATCGAGGCCAGCCGGCAGGTTGTCGGTGATCGACGGCAGCAGGTCCTTGATGCGGTCGACCACTTCGATCACGTTGGCGCCCGGCTG